>NZ_JBTEKS010000007.1:0-34270 GCF_054333355.1 Methylomagnum sp.
TTACGCCTTGAAAAACAACCTTCTCTCCGGGTATATGAGGGAGCAACTTAGACGCCCGTCAATACCCTTGGCCTTCGCTTAATTTTCAAGCATGAACCACTGGGGTTCTGCGGAAGCTTCAAGTTTCTGCGTAAGTCCTAACATTGATTGAAAGAGATATCCCCATGACTGAAGTCGAAGCCATAGAAAATCGAATCCGCAGTTTGTCGCCGGAGGGATTAAAAACTCTGAGTAACTGGTTTCACGACTTTGAAAACGAACTGTGGGGCCAGCCAGCGCAGCCCGAATGAAGCTTGCTGAATCCAGAACTTTACCACCCTAAAAAATAACTTCGCTTTCCCAACAACTCAAAGAGACTTGCGTTATGCATAAACTTAGCTCCGTTATTTTGCTGGCTTTCGCCTTCTCGGCCATAGCTGAAGAAAAACCCTTGATTGTTAATATACCGGCACTAGCCCATGCCTCTCAGGCAAATGTCGAGCAGATTTTGGGAAAAGCCGAATTCTGCCGGAAATCTAAATATGGGCTATCGTGCCGATTTGCGCCACGCGGTATCGAAGTAGCCTTTGTCAACGATAAGACTGAACGGATCGTCGTCAATGATTTAGATGATACCGTTTATGACAAAGCCGTTATCACCCAGCTCGGGATTAATAGCCAAGAACCCGACGTAGCCACGGAAGAAGTCATACGCTGGGATAAAATACCCGGTATTGCCGAGGTATCGTTATTTCCTGATAAAGAAAAAATTGATTATGTCCTCATCGCCGTTACCCCGCTTTCTGATAAATAGCTAGCGTAGCCCGGATGGAGCTTGCGGAATCCGGGATTTCTTTACGCCGTCATTTTAACAATCCACCGCATCAGGCTGTGGGGGTTGATGCACAGGATGGAATCCAGTGGGTTTGAATAGGTAGCCATGCGGATTAAAATTAATTTATCGGATAGCTTCTCAGTTAATGGACAATAATTCTCTTCAAACCCAAATCAGCCCCGATCTCCCCCCCGCCATCGCCCTACTCAACCGCGATGACGTGGTCGCCATCCCTACGGAAACCGTTTACGGCCTTGCTGGAAACGCCTACAGCGATACCGCCATCCACAAAATCTACGCCATCAAAAACCGGCCCCTGCATAACCCGTTGATTGTCCACGTCGCCGACCTATCCCGGATTACCGAAATCGCCCTCGACATACCCGACCTCGCGTGGCAACTGCTGGAAAAATTCAGCCCCGGCCCCCTGACGCTATTGCTGCCGAAAAAGCCCATCATTTCCGACTTGGTAACATCTGGTTTGTCACGGGTGGCCGTCCGCATACCCGCCCATCCGGTCGCGCTTGAATTATTGAGAAACCTCGATTTTCCCCTCGCCGCCCCCAGCGCCAACCCCTTCGGTTATATCAGTCCGACCACGCCCGAGCATGTGCTAAAACAACTGGGCGGCAAGATTGCTTATATCCTCGACGGCGGTGTCTGCGATAAGGGTATTGAATCCACCGTGGTAGGGTTCGAAGACGGCAGGCCGATTATTCACCGGCTGGGTGCCATCAGCGAAGAAGATATTCGCAAGGTGGCGACAGGGGCCGTGGTCAAGGATAAGGAAAGCGCCGCGCCGGTCGGTCCCGGCATGTTGCCCTACCATTATTCGCCGGATACCCGACTGGTTTTCGCCGAAGATTCGGCAGAATTACTCAAGTTGGTCAACCCGGAGCAAATCGGTATTCTCGCGTTCGCTCAGTATTGGTTGGATATTCCACGAGAAAACCAGATTATCCTCAGCGCCACGGGCAATCTCGACGAAGCCGCCCGCAATTTATACAGTGCCCTGCATACCCTCGACGCCATGAACTTAAAGCTTATCGTCGCTGAAAGGTTGCCGGAACACGGCCTGGGCCGCGCCATCAATGACCGCTTGCAACGGGCGGCGGCTAAATAACGATTACAAAACCATTCCAATAATCCCCATGAATATCCCCGCCGCCCTCAATCACCTGCTCGAAGGCCACGACCTCCCGCCCGACGCCATGCGCGGCCTCATGCGCACCCTCATGAGCGGCGGCGCGACGCCCTCGCAAATCGGTGGTTTCCTCATCGCCCTCCGCGCCAAGGGCGAGAGCGTCGCCGAAGTGGTCGCCGCCGCCCAAGTGCTGCGGGAAATGTCCACCAAGGTCGCGGTGACGGGCGATTACCTCATCGACACCTGCGGCACCGGCGGCGACGGCGCCCATACCTTCAACATCAGCACCGCCTCGGCCTTCGTGGCGGCGGCGGCGGGTTGCCGGGTGGCGAAGCACGGCGGGCGGTCGGTGTCCAGCAGCACCGGCAGCGCCGACGCGCTGGAAGCGGCGGGCGTCAACCTCGACCTCACGCCGGAACAGGTCACGGTCTGCATCGAACAGGTCGGCCTCGGCTTCATGTTCGCCCAGAACTACCACGGCGCCATGCAGCACGCCCGTGGCCCGCGCCGGGAATTGGGCGTCCGCACGATTTTCAACCTGCTCGGGCCGCTCACCAACCCCGCCGGGGCGCCCAACCAAGTGGTGGGCGTGTACGCCGCCGCCTGGGTGGCACCGCTGGCGGAAGCCCTGCGCGAACTGGGCAGCCAGCATGTCCTAGTCGTTCACGCCGAGGACGGCCCGGACGAAATCAGCATCGGCGCCCCCACCTTAGTGGCCGAACTCACGGATGGCCGCATCGACACCTACACCGTGACGCCGGAACGCTTCGGCCTGCCACGCGCTGCCCTCGATCACCTTGCCGTAAGCACGGCGGCGGATAGCCTCCGCATGATCCGGGACGTGTTCGACGGGCGGCCCGGCCCGGCCCGTGACATCGTGTTGCTCAACGCGGGCGCGGCGATTTACGCGGCGGGCGTGACCGACAATCTGGAATCCGGCGTGACGCGGGCGGGCGAAGTCATCGACGCCGGCGCGGCCCGCGATAAGCTGGCGGAACTGGTCACGTTCAGCCAGCGCTTGGTCGGATAGATTTTTTGGGCGTCGGCCTTATTATGTAAGCCGTCCGTTTTTCCTGGAGCCTTGCCATGAGCGCCATCATTCTCGACACCCTGGCCTACGCAAAAAAACTGCGCAGCGCGGGTTTCTCCGACCAGCAGGCGGAAACCCAAGCCGAAGCCCTGGCCGAAGTGGTGGACCGGCAACTCGCCACCCGCGCCGACATGCAGGCCCATGAGGATAACCTCCGCCGCGACATCGAATTGATTCAGGCCAACCTTAAGCGGGACTTGGCGGAGGTCCGCAAAGACATTGAAATCATTCGGGCCGAGTTGAAGCGCGACATCGACCAAAGCCGGGCCGAATTGAAGCGCGATATGGAAGAAATGGAATCCGCCTGAGGCGCGACATGCATGAAATGGACACCAGTTTGAAACGCGACATGCAAGAAATGAATATCAGCTTGAAGCGCGACATGCAGGAAATGCACACTGGCTTGAAGCGCGACATCAAGGAGCTTGAACTCAAGTTCGAGGCCCGCCTGTCTGAAACCAAGGCCGAATTGATCCGCTGGGTGGTGGGCGTGGGCATTATGCAATTCACCCTCATCGCCGCCCTGCTACTTAAACTGAGCGACAAAATCTAATGCACCACTCTCCCCCCGACATCCTGAAAAAAATCCTCCACCGCAAAACCGAGGAAATCGCCGCCCGCCTCGCTGACATCACCTACGAAGACATGCTGCAACGGGCCGCGAATGCCCATCAGCCACGGGGCTTCGTTCGGGCCATGCGGACCAAGCTCGACGCCGGGTTGCCAGCGGTCATCGCCGAAATCAAGAAAGCCTCGCCGAGCAAAGGCATCCTCCGGCCCGAGTTCTTCCCGGCGGAAATCGCCGAGAGCTACGCCCGCCACGGCGCGGCCTGTTTGTCGGTGCTGACCGACCGGGATTTCTTCCAGGGCGGCGAGGAATATTTGCAGGAAGCCCGCGCCGCCTGTGAGCTGCCGGTGATCCGTAAGGACTTCATCATCGACCCGTATCAGGTGGTCGAGGCCCGCGCCATCGGGGCCGATTGCATCCTGCTCATCGCCGCCGCGCTGAACGATGCCGACATGCGCGACCTGTCCGACCTGGCGGGCGAGTTGGGCATGGACGTGCTGGTCGAGGTCCATGATGCCGCCGAGTTGGAGCGGGCCTTGAAGCTGGACCTGCCGCTAATCGGCATCAATAACCGCAATCTCCGCACCTTCGAGGTCCATCTGGAAACGACTCTCGATCTGTTGGCCGCGATCCCGGAGGACCGCATCGTCGTCACCGAAAGCGGCATCCTCGCGCCCGACGATGTGGCTTTGATGCGGGGCCGGGGCGTGAATGCGTTTCTGGTGGGCGAGGCGTTCATGCGGGCGGCGGAGCCGGGGGAGAAACTGGCGGAGTTGTTTGGGTTTTGAATTTAGCGGTTAATCGAGGCAGCGTTTTTTCGGCGATGGAGATTTGCTTATGAATGCCATCTATACCGGCGATTTCGCCCAGTGGACTCGAAATACGGCTCGCCTTTTGCGCGAGGGCCGCTGGCAAGATGTGGACGTAGCGCATTTAATCGAGGAGGTCGAGGATTTGGGCAAGAGCGAGCGCCGGGGTATTTCCAGCCAATTAACCCGCTTATTGCTACATTTATTGAAATGGCAATACCAGCCGCAACGGCGCTCGGATAGCTGGCTGGATTCCATCAGCGATGCCCGGCTACAAATACAATTGGCGATTGACGATAGTCCGAGTTTAAAGGCTTATCCGGTCGAGCAATTAACCCAAAGTTATCCGCAAGCTAGGCGGGGTGCCGCGAAGCAAACGGGATTACCCCTCGCCAAATTCCCGGAAGAATGCCCGTACTTGCTCCGGGATGTGTTGAACGAGGATTGGCTTCCAGAATAAGGCTTGATACCCGCCATGCTCCCCACCCCCGACGACCTCATCCCCCTCATCAAAGCCATCGCCCGCGAGGAGATGCTGCCCCGCTTCAACCACATCGAAGGCCGGTTGAAGGCGGATGGCAGCGTCGTCACCGAGGCGGATTTCGCCGTCCAAACCCGGCTGGCCGAGGCGTTGAAGCAGCGTTATCCCCAGTTCGAGTTACTGGGCGAGGAAATGGACGAGGCCCGCCAGCGACAATTAATCGCCCAAGCCGACCGTGGCCTGTGGTGTCTGGACCCGGTGGACGGCACCAGCAATTTCGCGGCGGGGCTGCCGTTCTTCTGCATCTCCCTGGCCTTGATGATGGGTGCCGAACCGGCGCTGGGCATCGTCTACGACCCCATCCGCGACGAATGCTTCACCGCCGCGCCGGGGCAGGGCGCTTGGCTGAATGGCCGACGGCTGCGCTGCAAATCGCCGAATCTGCCGCTGCGGCGCGGCCTCGCGCTGGTGGACTTCAAGCGGCTGGAACCGACCTTGGCGGCGAATCTGATGGCCCGGCCACCCTACAGCTCGCAACGCTACTTCGGGTCCGGGGCGCTGGAATGGTGTTGGCTGGCGGCAAGCCGTTTTCATGTTTACCTGCACGGCCAGCAGAAACCCTGGGATTACGCGGCGGGTGCGTTGATTCTGGCGGAGGCCGGCGGTCACAGCGAAACCTTACGAGGCGACCCCATCTACGCGCCCGGCTTGCAACCGCGCTCCACCGTGGCCGCGCTGGATGCGGGGCTGTTCGACGAGTGGAAGGCCGCGCTGACCGACCGGATGGCCGGTGGCGGGGATGGGCGCTAGCCCGCGAGATTTGGGACGTGCATCGCCTGGGTCTCGCATGGATGATGGATGCCCCGTTGTGCGAGCAAAAAGCCGGTGGGAGCGGGCTTCAGCCCGCGACAGCCGCGCCTGATCGTGGGCTGAAGCCCACTCCCACCACCGTACATTCGATTGTCGGACTGATTGGCCTGGTCGCTCTCGCATTCGCCCCGCCCTGCCCCGCCGCCGATCCCGTCGTGGTGAAAATCGAGGGATTGCCCGAGCCGCTGGAAAAGTACGTCCGCGCCCTGCTCACCCTGGCCGGCGAAACCGCCGACGCCACCCCCGAGCGCATCCATCTGGCCGAGGATCGCGCCCCCAAGGAAATCCGCGCCGCCCTGGAGCCTTTCGGCTATTACCGACCAAAAATCGAAACCGCCGCTGTCGCCCGCCGGGACGACAACTGGCAGGCCGAATATCGGATTGATCCGGGTCCACCCATCAAGCTCACCGCCGTGGATGTGCGGCTGTTCGGCGAAGCGGCCAACACGCCGGAAATGCGCGCCCTGGCCGAGAAATTCCCCCTCAAGCCGGGCGACACGCTGGACCATACCCTCTATGAAAAGGGCAAAAGTGCCCTGCAAGACCAAGCCGCCGAACTGGGCTTCTTCGACGCCCGCCTGACGGCCCACGAAATCCTCGTCGATCTCGATCCCTACGCCGCTCAAATCCACCTGCGCCTGGAATCCGGTCGGCGCTACCGCTTCGGGCCAATCAGCTTCAACGAAACCCCGCTGGACGCCGACCTGCCGCGCCGCTATCTACATTTCGCGCCGGGCGACCCGTATCGGGCGTCGGCGGTGCTGGCCTTACAAAAAAGCCTGCTCGGTAGCGGCTACTTCAGCCAGGTGGACGTGACCCCCAAGCCGGAACAAGCGAAAGACAACACGGCGCCCGTCCGAGTCGATCTGGGCATGGCGCCCCGCAACCGCTACGACGCGGGCGCGGGCTACGGCACCGACACCGGACCCCGCCTGAGCCTGGGCTATCGCAACCGCTACGTGAACGGCTACGGCCACACCTTCCAGGCCAACGCCCGGCTGTCCCTGATTTGGAATGAGCTGAACGCGGTTTACGCCATTCCCTTGGCCGACCCGGAAAAGGACCAACTGGCCTTCACGGCGAAGAGCGGCTTCGAGGACACCGTGGCGGGCCGGGCCAAGGTGATCCGGGCGGGCGTCCGGCATTCCACGACTCGCTGGGGCTTGAGGGAGACGCTGGCGCTGGATTTCCTGCGGGAGAACTTCACCATCGCCGGGGTCAACCAGACCACCCACTTGCTGATTCCCGGCGTGAATTACATTTGGCTGAGTTCGGACGATCCCATCTATCCCGACCAGGGCTTCCGCCTCGACGGCACGCTGTCCGGGGCTTGGGAAGGGCTGGGGTCCGATGCTTCGCTGATCCGGCTGCGGATCAACGCCAAGGGCGTGTACAGCTTCGACGCCGACGACCGCCTCATCGCCCGCGCCCAATGGGGCGAACTCGCCACCAACGATTTCGACCGCCTGCCGCTCAGCCAGCGTTTCTACGCGGGCGGGGACCAATCGGTGCGCGGCTACCGGCTCAACGAAATCAGCCCCGTGAACGGCTTCGGCCAGCGCGTGGGCGGGCAACATCTGATGGTGGGCAGCCTCGAATACAACCGCACGGTCTACGGCGATTGGGGCATGGCGGTGTTCGCCGACGTGGGCCATGTCTACAACAAACTGAGCGAGCCGCTCAAGCTCGGGGTCGGGGCGGGAGTGCGTTGGCGCTCGCCGGTGGGTCCGGTGCGGCTGGATATTGGCGTGCCCTTGTCGTCAGCGCTGGATGTGGTGCAGGTGCATTTGGTGCTGGGACCGGATTTGTGAGTGTGGGAGTGGTCTTCAGGCCGCGACTCGTGGCAACTCGCGGCCTAAAGACCGCTCCCACATTTTCCAGCCATCAGGGCCGGGAAACTTTCCTAAAGCCCGCCGTCCTTAGCGCCACGAGCCGTTGTTTCGCCCGTTCACCAATGATCTCCGGCGCGTTGTTCCGCAAAATATGATCCCGCCCGGCCTTGGCTTTCCGCTTGGCCTCGTGGGGATGAAGATAGACATCGCGCATGAGCTGGGCGGCGTGCGCCACATCCGGCTCCGCCCACTGCTGGCCGCGTCCGCTGGGATAATCGTCGCCCTGAATAGCCACCATCACATAATCAACCGGATAGGCCGTGTCCTCCCGCACGAAGTCGGCATTCCCGGAATATCCCGTGGCGATCACGGGCTTCTCCAGCAACATCGCCTCGGCCATGGTCCGGCCAAAGCCCTCGGCCCGGTGCAAGGAAACATAGGCGTCGCAGACGCTCATCAGGCCCAGCACCGACGACTTGTCCAGGTTTTTGCCGATGACGATGATGCGCGGATCGGCGGCGCAGGCCGCTTGGATGCGCGCCCATTCCGGGGAACTCTCAACGATGTTGGAGACCTTGATGACCAACCCCACCGCCTCAGTGCCGTTCGGAAACGCCCGGCGGAAAGCGGCGACGCCAGCGTGGGGATTCTTGCGGGACGGATAAGACATGAAGTCGAAGGCGAACAGGAATAAAAACGGTTCGGTCGGCAACCCGAAATCCCGCCGGATATACTCGCCGTCCAACGCGACTGACACGGCCAGGGGGAGCTTTAATTTGGGAATATCCGGCGATTTTGAAAAAGCCCCCAAGGTGTATTGGCTGGAACACCAAATCTCGTCGACCAGCTCATATACCCTCCCCCATTCCTCGGGCCATTCCGGCAATTCCCAGGGCCAATACCCGATGACATAGGTATTTCTGAATATATCGGGCCGGTCCAGCCACAAGGTGGCCGTATCGAAGGCGGTCATGCAGACCAGGGTGACGGGATAGCGCGGTTTCGCCGACAAATGCCGGGCCGCGACGGAGTAAATCTGGCGGATTTCGGGGCCGGGCTGCCGGTTCAGCAGGCAGAAATCCAGGCCCACGGACTCAAGGGATTCGGCCATGAGGCGCACATCTTCGCCTATGCCCAATTCGCCCAGGGCATACCCCACCAGATTAACCCCGAAGCCCTCGCCGCCCACCTTGGGCGTGCCGTGATAGACGCCGGGTTGGAGCCGGGAATTGAGCACTTCCCAAAGGGGGGCGAACTCGTTGCGCAGCCGTTCGTCGGTGATTCGCTTAAGGGCGCGGCGACCTGCCGGCGTGGCGATATCAACGGTGCCGTTGACCTGATGATCCGCCCGCCAGAGGTAATACATCAACTGGTTGATCTCGCCCTTATTGCCGGGACAGGCGGGCACGGGCCTGAACAACTGCGCCGCCCGACGCGGCCCCAGGTAGCCAAACAGCTTGTGTTCCCGCAGGCCGAACACGTAGAACCACGCCAGGAAGCGCCCCCGGCCTTCGTCGTCATCCAGCGGAAACGCCGCCCCCACGTCCGGCCTCGCCAGCCAGAGCCAGTACATCAATCGGGTGATGGGCTGAATGGTGTCCTGCGGGCAAGCGTCCGCGGGGGCGTCCAGATATTCCATTTCGGCATCGGCCAATAGATTGAACAGGCCGTATTCTGGAACACCGTATAAGTAGAACCACCGGGCATAATCAGGCCAGCCCTGGTTCTCGCCGAAGCTCTGCCGGACATCCTGGCGATACCCGACGATGAACCGCATCAGCCGGGTGACCCGCACGCCCCGGGTCGTCTCCACCACCTCCTGGACCACCGCCGCTTGATCCTCGGTGAGCCAGGAATGCCCGGAAAACTCATGGCGTCCGAACACCAGCCACCAAATCACAAATTCCTTTTGCGCCTCTTGCTCGTCGTCGTTCGAGCGCAAAAGATCATCCCGGACATCCCGCCGCAACAGCCAGGCGAATTGGAGTTCGCGGTTCAAGGCCCATGACGCCGCCATCAGCCGTTCATTCCACTTAGGACATGGCCGGAAATAACTTCTCTGAATCGAGAAAAGCCAAGACCGACGCGGTCTCGAAGACCGCGTCGGTCTGCGGGCGGCTTTCGGGAGGTAGTTTTCAACCAAATACTTGAATCCGAAACTCTCGCCACGGTTTTCATTAAACGAATCAACCGGGACTCACATGGTCCAGCTTGGCCAGCTCCACGAAACCGGGCGCATAGGGCTTGAGCAATCCCCGCTCGATGCGCTCGTCCAGCTCGTCAAGCGCCGCCTCAATCCGATCAAATGGAACTTCCTGCAAGTCCCACAGGGCGAACCGCCACCACTGCAACGCTTCCAGGCGCTCCACCAAGGAATCGCTGAAGCGCATCTTTTTGACGCGGGCCGGATTGCCCGCCACGATGGCGTAGGCGGGGACATCCCGAGTGACCACCGCGTGAGCGGCGACGATGGCGCCATCGCCTATTTTCACGCCGGGCCTGATGTACGCCCCGTGGCCTATCCAGACGTCGTTGCCGATGACGATGGGCTTCACCACGGTGGCCGGGCGGGTGAGCTTGGAACCCAGCCACGCCATCGCGGCATAAGCTTCGCCGCCCTCGAATTCGGTGCCCGTATCGAAAATTTCCGACTTGGGGAGGTATTGGAATGGACTGGTGCTGAGCCAATTGGTGGGATGATCCCCCCGCCCGGCCTGTACGCTTTCGCCTATCGAAACATACCGGCCAATTTCACAGGCGAAAAAAAAACCGCTCACCGCGTAACTGAAAGCGCCCAGAACGCAGGAATGCGCTATGGCCATCCACTTTGTGCTACAGGGCGGCTCGAAACGCGACGCCAAGGGCAGCCACAGGGAGCCGGGCGTCCACAGGCTATCCACGCCGCGCCGACTCAGTTCGTCTTTGATTTCTGGTGTCAGTAATATCTGCATGATTCCAAGCGGCGCGCCCGTATCGCTCAGTCGCCCGCCCACCGCAACACGATGGGAATGCCCGCGACGCCGACAGGGCCGAATCGGAAGACCAAATCCTTGTTGTTCTCGAAGGATTGGTTACAAAGATAAAAGGTTCGATCCCGTGGGTCATAGATGCCGACACTGTCCGCGCCGTCGCCATCCCAGTCGCCGACCAAGGGAATCCAGTCGGGGGACACCTCGGGTATCCGAAAACTAATGTCGTGGTTGCCGCCGGACAACTCGTTGCGCAACAAAAATAGTCCGTTCAGCGGATCGTACACGCCGACGCCATCCTTGCCGTCGCCATCCCAGTCGCCGGCCAGCGGTATCCAGCCCAGCCCCGGCGGGCCATACATGAAATGAATGTCCGGCTCGCCGCCCGAAAGCTCGTTGCGCAACACGAAGGTGCTGGAGGCGGGATCATATAGGCCAATCCCGTCCTTGCCATCGCCATCCCAGTCGCCAACCAAGGGCAGCCAGCCGAATCCCGGCGGGCCGAACAGGAAACGCAAATCCGACTCCCTGTTTTCCTCCTTGAACCACAGGTAGAAGAAAGCGTTCTTTGGGTCGAAAAAACCCAGGCTGCTATTGCCGTCGCCTTGCCAATCACCGAAGAGCGGCTGGTGACCCGTGTTTTCTTCCCACCGGATAAGCCGCCCCGCCTTGCCCTTGTTGGGATCGCGGATCAGCAAAGCGCCTTGCTCGGGAAAGAACAGGCCGACCGTATCCACCGGCGTGGCATCGGGAGCGACACTGCTGTTGGCGCTGACGCTGTCCAGCAGGAAAACATCCTTGGCCTTCACCTTCGGACGCTTGCCGACCTTGCGCACGGTCCCGGTCCCTGTCGTGTCGGTGGACGTGAACACATGGGCTTTTTCGGTCTCATGGCCCTGTGGCTTGCGTGGCAGGCTATGCTCAGCCTGCATATACTTGGCGTAGGGCGAGACAAGCTCCTGCTTGGTCTCCGCCTCCGCCACCGGGTCGGCTGGTTCTTTATCTGTGTTGGGCTTATTGGCGAACGAAAAAAGCGCTGAAAATATTGATTTCAAACCCATAGTCAATCACCAAATATCAGTTATTAAACTATTCGGATTGCCATCATTTATTAGCGTCACGGGCCGCTGGTCGCGGCTAGCCAGCGCCGACATTCCGCGATGGCTCGGCATTAACCGTATCGAACCCATAATAATCGGCAACCACGCTCGGGGCGTTACTGCTTTGCATGGAAACCCCGGGAACCTCCTTGTCTTGGGCCAGAATCTCCAACAGCGTGTGGTTAATTATTTTGGGGTCCGAGGTCAAGGGCATCAGGCATCCATAATTGGCTTCCTTAATCCGCTCCGCTATGGCACCAATATCAAAGGCGACTGGATATAATCCATTCTTCCAAGCCTCCGACAATGTATAGGAATAGGTTTCCGGCCATGGACTGAGGAACAGGGCCACGGTCGCGCCACTCTGTTTAATCAATTCCGGCAACTCCCCCTGCCGATATTCCCCGGTGATGGTGATGTTTCCATACTTCAATAATCCTTCATTGTTACTGGTATAGCCAATGACCACGAACTTCAACGGCAAACCGTCCTTTTCGGCGTTGCGCACGCAACGGAGCAGAATGTCATAGCCTTTATGAATCCCGATGGCGCCAATCACCGCCACCGTATGGTTATCACTCCGCCGAACGCCTTCGGGGGGAATGGAAAACTCTTCCAGATGCGGCTCCACCCGCAAATTCACTGGCTCGAAATGGCGACCAAACCGGGTCGCGGCGTCCCGGCTGGGCGCGAAAACCCGGCGGGCTTGCCGTATGAAATCGCCATGAATGGAGCGCCATTCGGCCACATGGCTTCCGAATTCCTCGTACTGCTCGGCGACACCATCATGTAGGCCATTTATCTTGGCGCATCGGGTGCAAGTATCCGCCGAGTATTGCGCCTCCTGGCAATACTCCCCCGACTCATCGATCATATTGATCCTGGGGCAAATCGCCAAATAATCGTGCGCCGTAAAATCATATTCGACGCCAAACTCGGCAGGAAGCGCCCATATTCTCCTGGGAAAACCCATGGTGTGATGAAAATGCACATGCCAGATTCCCAGCTCACGGAGGTCTTCCAATAACTTCCCAAAGTCCTGAGGGTAGCGATAATACAGTGCATAATCTTGATTCAAGGCACCTAATCGCCAGCGCTTGGGGGTTAATGCCTTCAACTCCAAGGTCGCCATGCCTTCATCAATCAGCCTTGCCGCCAACTGGTCAGCCGCGAGCTGGGTTCCTCCGCCAAGGCCATGGATCAGAAACAATATATAACGGTCGGAACGCCGCTTTAATAAAGCCTTAACCACCCGATTCCGGGCTTCCGTCAGAGGGTCTTGGTGGATAAACCGCTGAATCGTGCTGGCATAATCGGGGTAAATGGCGTTGAGCTTGGCTAGATTGGCATTGACCTGCTGTTTTTTCTTATCCCCAAACGAAGCGCCGCCCCTGTGCGCGATGAACAAATCGCAAGCGACCACATGCCGCCATCCCATGGCGGAGGAGCGCAGACAAAAGTCGTTTTCCTCGCCATAGCCCTTTCCCCATAATCCCTCGTCGAAGTAGCCGACTTCGTCCAAGGCATCCCTTTTTATATACATGCAGAATCCCACCGCCGTGGGCACATCGACGGTTTCCCCGGCATTAAAGCGGGCGAAGTACGAGTCCAATTCCCCCTGGGTTATCCCTTGGGGCAGGAGGTTGTCCCGACAAAACTCGGGAAAGCTGCAAATGGTCGCGTTATTCGAGAAAGGCGTCACCGTGCCAATATTATTGGCGCTGCAAGCGGCTTTATTCAGCCGGTCAAGCCAGCCATCCGTCACCACGGTATCCGAATTCAACAGCACCACATCCCTGCCGGGATGCAAGCGCATACCCCGATTCACCGTGCCGACAAAGCCCAGATTGGTTTTATTTTCCAGCAAAAGAAACCCGTGACTCGCCGCCAACCGGCGCAACGCCGCATTAAGCTCGGGATCGGGACTCGCGTCGTTTATCACCACCAGTTCCATGGGCACACCGCACGCGGAGGCCACGACGCTCTCGACGCAATCCAGGGAATATTCCCGCCCCATATAAACCGGGACGATCACATCAATGATTGGCTCGCGTGGGGCGCGGTAGGGCAATCTAACTTCGGAGGAGAGGGGCAGATTGATTTGCCCAGGGATGCGCTTCGCCTTGCGCAATTCAGACAGTAACCGCGTGATAATTTGGCTTCGTAACCAACTGGTCACGTCCTCCCCGGCGCTTAACCCGCCGGCAAGATGTTTCCATCGCTGATCCTCATTTAGTATTTCCGCCAGCGTGGTGAGAGACCGGATGGCAATATCATAAGGCGTATGTAATACGGATTGCCCAAACACTTTGGTGTCGGTTCCCGCCAAGCAAATATCCAGGGTAATACTCGCGGTACTAATATCTGATGGCGGTACCGCCATCTCGAACCCGCACTTTCGGCCCGCCCCTGTTGTGCCGTTATTTTCAGTATTAGAGACATCTGGCCTGGGAAGTTCGGCCTTGGCAGAGGAAACAGTTACGCCATTAACTTTTAAATCCAGCGTGACGGGCCGCTCAGGAGCGATGGAATTAAATACCCAACCCGCAATTCTATCCGGGCCATGCACATCAATATGACCTCGGTAATTCGCCTTAATTCTTATGATTCTGTCCAGGCGGAAAACCTGCCCACGATTATTGGCTATTTCTATCTCGATAGTGTGTTCTTGCGTATCAAATACCCGATCAGGCAAGGCGGCGAAGAACCCTCGTCGGTTAACCCAATCAGTATCTGAACTTTCGGCATCGCCTTGCACGGAAAGATTGGCAGAAACCTTGGTGTGGCGCTCTCCATCGACTAACAAAATAACGTGCGCTTCGTTCTGGAAGGTAGAGCGCTCCTGAATCCAACCTACGACATTACCTTCAGTATCAAGCAGGAAACTTCCGTCATATTCCCCCCAACCAATCCGCAACGGACTACCGTCTAATTCCTCGCCCGTATCCACACAGAAGATCCCGATCTCATGAGATTCTCCGCCCATCCAATGTGGTTCCGGTTGCCATATAAACCCGCAATTCCCATAGCCTTGGGATTTAAAATCGGGGCGGGGAAGATGCGCGTCAACCTCATCCTCCTTGACGCCGTCTATGACCACGCTCAGCCTCACCACATGATTGGATCGCGCCCCGTCCAGCGCCCAGCCAATCACCTGTCCCGTTCTGATACCCTCAACCTTGCCTAATAGCCGCCGCTTTTTTTGACTTAATGCGGGTGGTTTTAAAACCATGCCAGCATAGCCACGAAAAACCTCTTTATTACCGTTATAGATGGATAATATCTCATCCACCCAAACATCCAGCGATTGCGCTCCGCTCTCATTAAGATTCGTCAGCTTAAATGGCACACAACGAAGATTTCCGGCCTCCAGCAAATATAACTCGTCGCCTTGATGAAGAGGCTTAGCCTTGCTGAAAAAGAAATGACCATAACCGCCATCAAGCAAAACCTTTACCGGCTCGGCAAACCCGCCATCAGCCACTTTGCAAAACGTTTTAAGCGTCGCATCCAATAGGCCAGGCTCGGCTGAATTAACCCAGGGAAGGCGGAAATAATAGAAATCGCTTGGCCCACGGAAAACGGTAAGGTTTTTTTCGGAGAGCGTTGCGGCAACCTCAATCCGGGTATCAAGACCCAGTTTTGGGAAGATGACGCCCAACTGTCCGATGAAGGCTTTTTCCGCACGAACCTTATTCGCCAAAGACCATTTGGCCACGAGGCTCTCCGGCAATGGACGAGCGACACGATAGTTAGCTTCGGCTAATATCTTGGCGTCTAAAGTGGTGATTTTGATGGAAAACGACCGCTCGACATGGAACTCTGGAACATAAGCGGCCAACAAATAGTCAGGATGGTCGGCGAATTCAACCCCTAATAGCGGCCGTTCAAGGCGCACATTATTTAAGAAAATATTGACTTCTTCTGAAAGCTTTTCTGTGCGCCGCCAGTATAGAACCAGCAAACCATCAAAAGCATACGCACCTAGCGGACAGCATTCCGACATGGCCCGCGTTCACCTCAAAACACAACTTGAAGAGCGAATGCTCAATAGCAAAAACGCGAGCAAAAAATAACCGCACACAAATAGTTATTTGGTGCGGTCATGATTTGGCGTTTTCAGTTATTCAATCAATCAATCAATCAAATCATCCGATAGTGAACGTGCCGTCGTCATTGGATTTGAGCTGATCGGCATCCACGTTCTTCAGAACGATCTTCTCGCCGCCCTGAAGCTCGATTACCGTATCGTTACCGCTCTGCGTGATGGCGGAAACATCGCCCTTGCCAACGCCCAGATCAACCTTCCCATCCCCATTACGGTCGGCAACCTTAAGTACATCGCCCGCCTCGAAGTCGGTGATCGTATCATTACCGTTCCTCGCGCTTCCGATGACAAACAGATCGTCACCCGTGCCACCAGTTAGGGTATTGTTGCCTCTGCCTCCTTCAAGGCTAAAGCTATCGTTGTCACTGCCGGCATTAACTTTATTATTCCCGCTGCCAGAAATAATTATGGAATCGTGGCCATCCTGAGTCCTAACGGTATTGTTACCATTCCCTTCAATACAAACGATATCGTCGCCGCTATTGCTATCACCGCCCGCCAGATCCCTACCCCGGCCATCAACTGGACCGGTGTTTATATTGTTATTACCGTTACCGGTGATGTCCACGAAATCGTCGCCCCTACGGGTAGCAACCGTGTTGTTTCCTGAGCCGGTAATAATAACCTTATCGTCGCCACCGCCAGCCGTAACCGTGTTTTTACCGCCCCCCGCGATGGTCACAGTGTTGTTTCCGTCTTTGACGAAAATCGTATTTTCGCCTCTGCCAGTCACAATGACGGAATCTGCCGCTGCCGTGCTTCTAAACGCATGGCTAGCATTATCGTCAATAATGGCATTAGTCTCGCCCCGGGCAACGATAGAGTTATCTTCCCCAGTGTTTATCAGCGAATTAAGTGATTTTAATACGACATTATCTGCCGTGCTAGTCACTCTCGTAAAAGATTCAGCACCAAACAGAATGCTAATCGCACTCTGAGTATCACTAACACCTGTAAATTTGGTGTCAATACATTGCGCACCTGGTTCTGTAGCCATATAAGCCTCCGCCACTCATCAAAATTACTGATTGTTGCAAAAAACACCACACAGGGTCGGTCTTCGCCGACTGCCGCAATACTTTTCGGCTTTTCATGAATACCCGCCCCCGCAGATCGCTTGCCCGAATAAGCATTGCCCAGTCACCTAGAACTCCCCGTCCTCTCATCCAAGAAGCCTTGGAAGTCCCAACCGCCGGAACTCATTTGCGCCTACTCCTTCCCAGCAATCCCTTCATGCAATCCCTATCATCCGGGTAGCTGGAAGCTTTCTTGGCTTAGGACCGCTGCTTGCCGCGAAATAAACGAATAAAGCGTAATGTAAGCTTATTACATTTAGATGTCTTGGCGCAAGCCGCGACCCGCTGCGTCAATTATAGGTTTCAGCAAAAACTCAACAAACGTCCGGGATTGGGTCTGCAAAAAAGCCGTGACTGGCATTCCGGGAGCCAGCACAATCCCTGGCACCTTCTTCAAAGCGGACTCATCCACGCGAATGTGTGTCAGATAGAAAAGTTCCCTACCTGGCGAGGTGTTATCTTCAAGCGCGTCACCTGACACATAATTCACGATACCATTGATGTGGGGTGCCCCCTTGAAAGCTGTTAACCCTATATCCGCATTCTGGCCTACATGGACATTATCTTTATCCTTGGTCTTGACTTTTGCTTCAATGATTAAATCCTGATGTTGTGGCACCACATCCATTAATGGATCCCCGGATCTAACCACTCCGCCCACGGTTGTCACCCTGAGGTCAATAACCTGTCCAGCAATGGGAGCCACTACGCGAAACCTCCCGGTCGTCAACTCGGCGGGCCCGATTTTTTCTTGCAGCTCGTAGATGGCGCTTCTGGCCTGTTTCAGCTCTTCATCCGTGTTTTTGTCGTAGTCGTTGCGTAGCATGAGGATACGCGACTCAAGTTCCACTTGCTGCTGACGGCTGACCGCTAGTTGCGCCTTTAATTGTCCCAAACTTTCACGCTTTTCCGCCAAGCCTTCTTTCAGCAAAAGGAACTCGTTTTTTTGAATAAATTGTTTAGCGCTAAGCGTCTCGCCTGCCTTTACCCGCTCCTCCTTGTAACGAATGGTTTCGTTAGCGGCCTCCATCTCCAGGTTGATGCTCGCCTCTTGCTGCTTAACATGAACAATTTGTGTTCGAATCGCGGCAATTTCTTCGTTCAGTCTTTTTTTCTTGGCTATGAATAAGATTTGCTCATTCCGAAGCATCTCTTGCACCTTGGCGTCCTTGGATTCAACTAATTCTTTTGGAAATTCAATCGCATCGGCAAATTTCTTTTCTGCCAATAATCTGGCTTCCCTAGCCAAATACATAGATAACTGAGAATTAAAAATATTGAGCAAGGATCGCACATCTGAATCCTCGATCACCACTAATGGCTGTCCCGCCGTCACGAAATCCCCTTCGTGAACCAATATTTCTTTAACCACCCCGCCTTCGAGATGCTGCACGGTTTTCCTTTTGGTATCTATTCTAACCACCCCTTCAGCGATTATCGCGCCATTAATCGGCACGAAACTTCCCCACAGCACAAAAATCCCGAAGAAGGCCGCAATCACGAACACGCCCACCCGAACAATACGTGTAGCCTCGCCGGTATCATCAACTGTAATTTCCAACATAGCCATGGTTCTATTAACTATCAAACTTCGGGGATAAAAAACGCTTCGGGGCCTATTTAACTAGTCGGTTATGCCGCAATGCCGTCACCAGACATCATTTTTCCAGGAACGGCCATGACTCCGCCGGTATGACCAAGCCGTTTCATAATATCCTCCCGTGGCCCAAACATTAGCTGTTTTCCTTGCCCCAGCACCAGCATTTTATCCACATCCTGTAATAAGCTTGGTTTGTGGGCGATCACCACCACGGTCACTCCCTCGGCCTTCAGGTCGCGAATCACCTCCAACAGCGAGAGTTCGGATTGTCCATCCAAATTGGAATTGGGCTCATCCAGCACCACGAACTGCGGTCTACGGAACAGCGCCCGCGCCAACGCGATAAGTTGCTTCTGACCGCCAGACAGGAAGGCACCACCCACACCGACATCGGTATCATACCCTTTTGGCAAGCGCAGAATCATGTCATGAATGCCCGCCCGCTGAGCCGCCTCAATAACAAGCTCCACTTGACTATAAGCGTCCCCCAAGCGTGCAATATTTTCCGCCACGGTGCCTTTAAACAATTGCGACTCTTGAGGCAAATAACCAATATACTGGCCCAGATTATTTTGAGACCACTGATAAACATCCGCGCCATCCAAACGAATCGTGCCGTCGCTGGGTTGATATAACCCCACCATAAGCCTCGCCAGGGAAGTTTTACCGGAACCGCTTGCGCCAATTATCCCCAATACTTCGCCGGCCTCCAGGCGAAAATCGACGCCATTCAGGATGGTTCGATTTCGGTCCAGGAAAAATAAAAGCCTTTCCACTGACAATATCCCTGTGGGTGGCAAATGCTCAAACCCGGCTTGAATGGCTTGCTGCTCTTTAAGCAGCTCGTCCAAGCGATGATAAGCCGCACGAAAACCAATGAATGAGCGCCATGCCGCCAACACGGTGACAATTGGCGCGATGGTCTTTCCCATAAGTATGGTCGAGGCAATCATTACCCCAGGCGACATGCCTTCGACGTTAATGACTAAAAAAGCCGCCGTACCCATGGAAGTGATGGTGAGCGACGCCTTTGTAAACTTGGAAAGCCCGGTGATCAGGCTGATTTTTTTAATGGCGGCAAAGGATTCGGAGAGGTATTGATTATCCACCTGTTGCCAACGCTTCTGTATTTCCCCCCGCATCCCCAGCGCCGACATGGCCTCGGCATTGCGGAACGCGTGCCCAATAAAGTCTGCGGATTCCCGGCGCTTGGCATTGGCCTCGGTTTGATTCTTCTTAGTCACCACCTCCTCGATATAAGTTAAACCAAACATAATAATGGAACTTACCACGGCCAACAGGGCCAGCGCCGGGTGGAACATCCAAAGTACACCAAAAAAGATGGGAATCCATGGAATATCAAACAGCGCCTTGGTGCCCGAACCCGATACGAACGCCCTGATCGCATCCAAATCCTCCAACCCATGCTTATTGGCGTCGGCCTGCCTGTGGAAGCGCAGTACCGCGTTGAGTACCGTGCCACGCAGCTTTGTATAAATGGTATCGCCTAGGCGGATAAAGAGCCTGGACCTCAGCACGTCAATCATGGCGTCGGTGATCAAGGCCACCACGAAGATTAGGGTTAGCACAAATAGGGTTTCATTGCTCCGGCTGCTAATGACCCGATTGAACACCTGTAGCATATATAAGGGCACGGCCAATGCCAGAAGATTCGTGGCAAAGCTGAACAGCCCTCCATAGACAAAAAACAACCGGCACTCCGAGAAAACACCGCGCAAACTCATATGAATACACTCCGCGCATGTGCGCTATTGGATAACAGCCTATCAATAAGCTCCCGATAGCGGCTTACCGAATAGGTAATATCGTAGGATTTCATGACATCCATCCGCGCCTGCAAACCCAATTCTTTTTCCCGATTGGAATGATTTAACACCCTCTCGGCCATGTCGGCGATTTCCCGGTAAGAAAAAAAGTCGGCCAGCAAACCATTTTGTCCATGTTTTATCAATTCGCGAACTGGGGCGGTATCGGAGCCAATAATAACGCAGCCGACGCTCATGGCCTCCACCAATGACCACGACAGCACAAACGGGACGGTCAAATAGATATGCGCTGATGACACCTGCAATAACCTTAAATAATCGTGATAGGGCAAGCGCCCGACAAAATGCACCCGGCTCGGGTCAACATCCACCTCCCGCTGCAATCTTTGTCGGTAGGTTTCACCGTGGGCCAGGGCGCTATAACTCACCTCGTCCCCGCCCGCGATAACCACATGGCAATCCCGCCGCCGCCGACACAATTCCGCCACCGCCCGGACCAGCATGTGAAACCCCCGGTATGGTTCCAAGTTGCGAGCCGTGTAAGTAACCACGGGATACTCGCGGGTTAATTCCAAGCCATTGGGTAGGCGGAAGGTCGCCGACGAATCTGGCCTCAGCACCGAAATGTCCACGCCTTCGTGAATCACGGTGATTTTCCGCTGGAATTCCGGCGGGAATAGGCTGCGCTGCCAAAACGTGGGGCTGATTCCAATATCAATATCCACCAATCCCAATAGCTTGGTGGCGTTCAGGGTGCGAATGCGATAAATATCATTCAATACCAAGGGGAAAGCCGGATCGAAGTCGGCATCCACCCCACGGGCATGGTGATAGAATTCGCAATACCCTATCAACGGGGTATCTGGATAAACGTCCTTAAAATATAGGGATTCCCCCCAGCCAAGGTGCGCGAAGGCGACATCCGGCACAAATCCACTCTCCCGCAACTCCACCAGCTTGGCGGCCACGGCCAAGCCATTGGTAACGGCGCTTTCGGTGGCTTGCAGAATATCTCCGGGCATCCTTTTAAGCGGCCCATGACTATCGTAGGTAATCGCCCGGAGACCGAATAACGGGGATTGCTGCGGTGTGAACTCCTGACCGACACCGACCACTTCATTGCGGCGATCCGCAATCAGCGCACGCAGTAAGTGTTCGAACTGTCCGGGCAGATGCTTATGGATGAAGAGAAACTTCATTTAAGGAAAATTATGGGGTTCAATCAAATCCTTACCGGCGGGACGACTTGGTAGGCACCGCTGAAATCTTCTGGGTATTCCCTTGGATTATTTTGGAATCGGCGCTACCCCGGCCATTCACTCCATGAATTAATTTATTGACGGCCTCCACATCCTCCCGCGTTAGCATTCCAGCCGCCTGCTTTAATAACAAGCCATTAAGCAGATACTCATACCTGGCTCTTGCATAATCCCGTCGAATCCCGAAGAACTTGCTTTGCTCGATCAAAACATCGACTACCGTCCGGTTGCCCACTTGGTAGCCCATCTGGGCCGCGTCCAGAGCGCTTTGGGCCGATTTGAGCGCCGTCGTCAAAGCATTCACCCGGCCCACGGCCGACAGCACGCCCCGGAAGGCATCCTTGGCTTGGCGCTCGACTAGGCGGCGCTGCCTGTCGACCTCGTGCAAGGCCTGCTCATACTGGTCGCGGGCCTGCTCAACCTTGGCGTTGACGCCGCCGCCCGAGAAAATAGGCACATTGACCTGCAAGCCAACACTTAACGATTCATAGGTGACACCCCTAATCCGATTGGTATCCCCCATGGACTTATTGCCCACGATGTCGAGGCTGGGCAAGTGCCCGGCGAATTGCAAATCTATCTGCTGCTTAGCCACCGCCGCCGCGCTGTTGGCGGCAATGATTGTCAAATTGCTCTGCTGGGCCGTGTTTCTCCAAGCTTCCACATCCGCTGGCTCGGGCCTGAGCAATGGCAACTGGTCCGGCAATTTAGTCAAGACAATATCGACATTCCCGATGATTTCCCGCAACGCCTCCTTGGCGTCGCTCAATGCCTGATCGGCCAGAATAATATCGGCGGACACCTTGTCGTACTGCGCTTGAACCTCGTCAATATCTACCACCGTGGCGAATCCAACCGCCAATCGCTCCTTGACCTGGGCCAGTTGCAACTCTAGGCTGCGCAGCTCAATCTTCGAGAATTCAACATTCTCCTCGGCGATTAAAACGCCAAAATATCCCTTGGCGACCCGCACCGCCAAATTCTGATATTCCGCTTCCAATAGGGCCTGAGCCTGGGCTATTTGGTGATCGGCCTGCCAGAATTGCACCCAGGATTCATAATGAAACAAAGGCTGGACTAAGTTGATATTGAAACTACCCTGCCAATACCTTTGGCTGGTATTGGCCTGTTCGCTAATATACGATTGACCAGTCACCGTGTGATACCCTGAAAATGTGCCACTCAATGATACGTCTGGCAACAGTTTGGCAAGCCCAATAGGCTTATTTTTCAGCGCGGCATTGCGTTCGGTTTCGGTTCGCAATAACAATGGGTCGCTACTTAAACCCAGTTCGTAACTTTCTAGCAAATCTAATCCATGAGCCGAAAAGCTTACCAGCCAGCACACAGCCAATACGGAGATCGTTTTTTTCATATCATTGTTCAAATCGTCTGACCTTAAGGTCTAAAGCCTGCCTGAATATGTTAGCAAGCATCTTGCCAAACGATTTCATAATTTATCCGAACCCGAACCTTACGGACCGCATAATCAGTGTAAGGATTACTCTCAATCAATGCTTGGAAATAATGCCGTTTATATTCCAAATTCTTGCCCAGGCCACAATTCATACTTTGATTGGAAACCTGTCCATGAACCGCGTCAAGCGACGAGACACGCGCTTTATCGCCGTTATTGCTACTGGATTGAATAGCCGGAGGCGCGTCATGGTACGCGGAAATTTGCTGGACTGGCGGGGATGATACTATCGAGCGTACCCATGGCAAAAGACCCACCGTTTAAATCAACAATCCCGCCACCGCTCCACAAGGGCCGGGGTGCCGTCAGCAACCGGGATTCCCGCTTCTCCACGGCCAGCCGGGAAGCGCTTGACGATGGCTGGACGCCCCAAGAGCCAACACCGCTCAGGACCACCGTCACGCCGGAAGCCGCCAAGACCATCCTGTCCCGCAACGACTCGCCGGATATTCCCTTCGATCAATCATTGAACGCCTACCGGGGCTGCGAACATGGCTGCATTTATTGCTATGCGCGGCCCAGCCACGCCTATCTCGGCCTGTCGCCGGGACTCGACTTCGAAAGCCAGTTGTTCGCCAAACCGGACGCCGCCGAGTTGTTGCGCAAGGAGCTGGCGGGCAAACGCTACGTCCCGTCGCCGATTGCCCTGGGTGCCAACACCGATCCGTATCAGCCCATTGAGCGGGACTGGCGCATCACCCGCGAGGTGTTGGAGGTGCTGCGCGAATGCCGCCATCCGGTGAGCATCACCACCAAGTCGGCGCTGATCGAACGGGACATGGACCTGTTGGCAGACATGGCCGCTGACAGGCTGGTCCAGGTGCAGATTTCCATCACCACCCTGGATCGGGAATTGGCGCGGACCCTGGAGCCACGCGCCGCCGCGCCACATCGCCGTTTGCAAACCATCCGCCGCTTGAGCGGGGCGGGCATTCCGGTGGCGATGTTGATGGCACCCATCATTCCCGCGCTCACCGACAACGAGATCGAATCCTTGTTGGCCCAAGCCGCCGAGGCGGGTGCCACTCAAGCCGGGTACATCCTGCTGCGCCTGCCGCTGGAATTGAATGATCTGTTCCGGGAATGGCTGGAAACTCACGCGCCGCTCCGGGCAAGCCATGTGTTCAGTCGGTTGCGGGATGCCCATGCGGGAAAAAACTATCGGTCGGAATTCGGCCTGCGCCAATCGGGAAGCGGTGCCTATGCCGACATGATCGGCCAGCGCTTCCGTCTGGCCTGCAAACGCAACGGCCTGAACAAAGCGACGCTGGACTTGGAAACGGGGCTGTTTCGCCCGCCCATGCTGGGGCCATTTCAGACCAGTTTGTTTTAGGGCGAAAAAAGCCGACGGCAGAGCCATCGGCTTTTCCAAGGCCAAACCGTCGCCCGTTACTTGGCGGCGGGAGCGGGCTGCGGCTTTTCAGCCGGTTGGGCGGGGGCCGGTTGCGCTGGCGCGGCGGGCGTCGGTGCCGTTGGCTTGCCGGCCTCCAGGCTGGTGTCGGCGTTCGAGTCCTTTGGCGCGTCAGCCGCCGGCGGCTCGGCGGCCTTGGGCGGCGGCATCCGGTTCTCGATCTTGGCCTTGGCCTGCAACTCCGTCATGTGCTGCTGCAATTTCTGGGTCTGCATCAGCGACTTCAACTGATCCTTGACCGTGTCGAAGGGGGGCGGCGGCTGGTCGCGGGAGTCTTCCCGGGCGATGACGTGCCAGCCAAACTGGCTTTGCACCGGGGCTTTGGTCGTTTCGCCATTCTTCAAGGACATCACGGCCTGGGAGAACGGCGGCACCATTTGCTGGGGGTTGAACCAGCCCAAATCGCCGCCCTTGTCCTTGGAGCCGGGGTCTTTGGACAGCTTCTTGGCAAGCGCGTCGAACTTCTCGCCCTTTTGCAGCTTGGCGATCACGTCCTTGGCGGCCTGTTCGGTTTCCACCAGGATATGCTTGGCCTTGAACTCGCTGGACGTCATGGGGCCAATCCGCTGGTCGTATTCCTTCTTTAGCTCTTCATCGGTCACTTGAGCGGAATTGATGAAGCGCTCCGCCGCCGCCTGCGACAGCACCATGCGGGTGGCGTTCTCCACGCGGGCGGCGAACTTCGGGTCTTTCAGCAAGCCCTCGGCCTCGGCCTCTTGGCGCAGCAGTTCGCGCTTGATTAATTCCTCGATGATCTTGTCGTCCGGGACCGCGTTGCCGCCCCGGCGCTGGCTGATTTCGCCTTTCAGAATCTCCACGGACGCCTTGCTGATCGGCTTGCCGTTGACGATGGCGGCGGCGTCCTCGGTGCTGACCGGGGCCGGAGAGGTGGCAGGCGCAGCGGCGTTTGAGGCCGAGGCGGACGATTTGTTATCGGGAGCCTTGTCACAACCGGCGGCAAGCAAAGCGCCCGTCACCGCAGCAATAAGCGGATATTTTTTCATGTAGCTTTTTCCTTAAGGTTACTGATACTCAGAGGGGGTAAGCGCCTTAATGCTCAGCGCATGTATTTCGGCGCTCATCAACTCGCCCAGCGTCCGGTACACCAGTTGGTGCCGCTGCACGGGGCTTTTGCCTTCGAAGGCCCGGGACACGATGAGGGCGGAAAAATGCCCGCCGCCCTGCCTGGCGCCCGCGTGCCCGGCGTGAGCCTGGCTGTCGTCGATAATCTCCAGATGGGTCGGCGCCAGTTCGGCCTCCAGTCGGCTTCGAATCATTTCCACACGGTCGGTCATTGGGGAAAAACCTGCTTGAAGGGTTGCACAATCACATTCGCGTAAACGCCCGCCGCCCGGTACGGGTCTGCCGCCGCCCAGGCTTTGGCGGCTTCCAAGCTGTCGAACTCGGCCACGATCAGGCTGCCGGCGAACCCGGCCTCGCCGGGGTCTTCGGCATCCACCGCCGGAAGCGGCCCGGCCAGCACCAACCGACCTTCCGCTTGCAGGGCTTGCAGGCGCTCCAAGTGCGCGGGACGGGTGGCCTTGCGCAAGGGCAGGCTGCCGGGATGGTCTTCGGCGTAAATGGCGTACAGCACGCGGTTACTCCTGGTTGGTTTCGGGTAGGTAACGGGAGAGATAGAACGACTGGATGATGACGAACAGGATGGTCAGGCCCAACATGCCGAACAGCTTGAAGTTCACCCAGATTTCGGTGTCGAAGTTGTACACCACGAACAGGTTGACGCCGCCCACCGCGCTGAAGAACAGCGCCCAGGCCAGATTGAGCCGACGCCAGACGGCCCGAGGCAGCTCCAATTGGGCGCTCAGCATCCGCTGGATGACGGGCTTTTCGCCGATGAACTGGCTGCCCAGGAACACGGTGGCGAATAGCCAATTCAAGACGGTCGGCTTCCATTTGATGAACATTTCATCCTTAAGCAGCAGGGTCGCGCCGCCGAATACCACGATCAGCGCCAGCGAAACCAAGTGCATGGTTTCGATCTTCCGGGTCTTGAGCCAAGTGAACCCCACCTGCACCAGCGACCCGGCGATGGCCGCCATGGTGGCGACATAAATATCGGCCATCTTATAGGCGATAAAAAACAGCAGGATCGGGAAAAAATCGAATAATAGCTTCATGTTAGGCGAGAACCCATCGGTCGGGCTGCGTGAGCCGGACGTTGTGAGGAAATGGTGTGGGGCGGGGCGAAAGCGGTCCTGCGGGAGTTCGGAGTGGCGTCCAGCCCGGCGGCTTTGCCGAATGGGGGCGTATGATACACAATAATTAATAGAACTCGATGGTATGAGGGACGGCCACGGCACCCGAATTTCGACACATTGGCGAGCGATATGGAGGCTACGCTAGCCCGTTTCAAGCGTCGAGCCAAGGCTCTAAGACCGGCGCAATATCTTCGACCGTAGCTAATGACTCGCCTAGAATGATTTTGAATCGGGTGTGCGGTGGTGGGAGTGGGCTTTCAGCCCACGACCTGACCCAGTTGTCGCGGGCTAAAGCCCGCTCCCACAAATCCCATAACCCGTCACCACCCTAAAAACACGCCTTCCCGTTAATTCACCGATTATTTTTTCCCCCTATGGACGAACAAACCCACACCGAACTCGAAGCCGCCACCTTCCGGCGCCTCTTGCAACACCTGCAAATCCATACGGAAGTGCAGAATATTGACCTGATGATTACGGCGGATTTCTGCCGCAACTGCCTGGCGAAATGGTACGCCGCCGCCGCCCAGGACAAAGGGCTGGACCTCGACTACGCGACCGCCCGCGACCTCGTTTACGGGATGCCCTACGACGAGTGGAAAGCCAAGCACCAGACCGAGGCCACCCCGGAACAGCTTCAAGCCTACGAAGAACGGCAGCGCCGCAAGCAGGCCGAAGGCCACTGAACCCAACAGACCGGCGCAAGCCTTACCGCGTCGGCCCTCACTCAAACCGCCAATTCCCCTCCTCCATGAAATCCATTTATCCACCGGGTCCGGTGATGCTCGACCTCGCGGGCACCACGCTCGCGCCCGACGAAAAAGACAAGCTGCTTTCCCCGGCGGCGGGCGGCTTGATTCTGTTCAGCCGCAATTACCAATCCCCCGAGCAAATCGCCCGGCTGGTCGCCGAGGTCCGCGCCGTCCGCCCGGAATTGCTCATCGCCGTGGACCACGAAGGCGGCCGGGTGCAGCGCTTCCGCACCGGCTTCACCCGGCTGCCGCCCGCCGCCCGCTATGCGTCGTTTTCCGGCGACGCCCCGGCCACGCTGGCTGAAAGCGCCGGTTGGCTGATGGCGGCGGAACTGCGGGCCATCGACGTGGATTTCAGCTTCGCCCCGGTGCTGGACGTGGAATGCGGCATCAGCCAAGTCATCGGCGACCGCGCCTTCGCCACCGATCCCGAAACCGCCGCCCAGTTCGCCCTGGCCTTCGCCGCCGGGATGCGCCGGGCCGGGATGGCGGCGGTGGGCAAGCACTTCCCCGGCCACGGCGGCGTCGCGGAGGACTCCCACCTCGCCCTGCCGGTGGACCGCCGCTCCCTCGCCGAGATTGAAGCCCGCGACCTCGCGCCGTTCCGCGCCTTGATCGCGGCGGGCCTGGAAGGCGTCATGCCAGCCCATGTCATCTACGAGCAAATCGACCAGCGCCCGGCGGGCTTCTCGCCGTTCTGGATTCGGGACATGCTGCGCAACCGGCTGGGCTTCGACGGGGCCATATTCAGCGACGACTTGTCCATGGCGGGCGCGGCCTACGCGGGCGGCTATGTGGACCGCGCCCGGCGGGCCTTGGACGCGGGCGTCGATATGGTCCTGGTCTGCAACGCGCCGGGCGCCGCCGATCAGGTGCTTGAAGCGCTGTCCGGCGAGGCACCCAATCCTCGCCGCGCCGCCCGGCTACAAAAAATGCGCGGGCGCTTCCCCACCGACCGCGCCGAATTACTGGCAAGCGCGACATGGCAAGAAGCCCGCGACCTTCTCACCCCCCTGTCCGAACCTCCCGTAATCGCATGAACATCCTCGAAGAAGTCCGGCGGGTCGCCGCCGAGGCCGAGTGCCTGTATACCGAAGCCCAGGTCGAGGCCGCTTTTGACCGCATGGCGGCCGCCATCACCGATCAACTGGCGGACAAGAACCCGCTGCTCCTCTCGGTCATCAATGGCGGCATTTTCCCCACCGCCCAACTGGCCTTGCGGCTGCGTTTCCCGCTGGAAATCGACGCCATCAAGGCAGGCCGCTATCAGGGCGAAACCAGCGGGTCGGAAATGCGCTGGACGCTCACCCCGAGCATTCCGTTACGGGGCCGCGCCGTGCTGGTGGTCGATGACGTGTTGGACGAGGGCGTCACCCTGGCGGAAATCCGCCGCTGGTGTCTGGCGGAAGGCGCGGCAGCGGTTTACACGGCGGCGCTGGTGAACAAGCAGCTGGGCCGGGAAAAACCCATTCAAGCCGATTTCGGCGGGCTGGAGGCGGACAACCGCTACCTGTTCGGCTACGGCATGGACTACAAGAGCTATCTCCGCAATTGGCCGGGGATTTATGCTTGCCGGACGGTTTATTAACCACCTGTAGGATACGCTGCGCGTACCATTCGACATGCCTGGATGGTACGCACAGCGTACCCTACCCTCCCATTACGAGAATGAACCCATGACCCGACTCGCCATCATCGGCGGCACCGGCCTGACCCGGCTGGCCCATTTCGAGATCGACCATTACAAGCCGATGGGAACCCCTTACGGCACGCCTTCCGCTCCGCTGGCCTATGGCCGGCTGCACGGGATCGACATCGTTTTTCTGGCACGCCACGGCGACCCGCATATCTACCCGCCCCATAAGGTGAACTACCGCGCCAACCTCTGGGCGCTGAAGCAGGCCGGAGTGGATGGCATTTTGGCGGTGGCGGCGGTGGGCGGCATCCGCGCCGACATGGGTCCGGGCGTTATCGCCATCCCCGACCAGATCATCGACTACAGCTATGGCCGCGCCCACACTTTTTTTGATGACGATCTGGAACACGTCACCCACATCGACTTCACCCGGCCCTATAGCGAGCAGCTGCGGCAAGGCTGGCTGAGCGCCGCCCGCGCCGCCGGGATCGAGGCTGTGAATGGCGGCGTGTATGGCTGCACCCAAGGCCCGCGCCTGGAAACTGCCGCCGAAATCGCCCGCATGGAACGGGACGGCTGCGATTTGGTGGGCATGACCGGAATGCCGGAAGCGGCTCTGGCGCGGGAGCTGGCACTGGATTACGCCTGCGGCGCGGTGGTGGCCAATTGGGCGGCGGGCAAGCAGGCCGGGGAGATTACCCTGGCGGAGATCGAGGCTAATCTGGTGCAGGGGATGACGGGCGTGGCGGCGATGTTGGCGTGTTGGGGGAAAACCTAACGGGGTGGGTTCCCAAGCTCCCGCTTGGGAATCCACCGCCCGCAAGCGCTGCTTGCCGTGCCTCGCCTACGTCCACAAATCCGACAGCGGGAAAGTCACCGCATCGAAAGGCGGGACACTCACCGCATCGTCATCCTTGAGTACAACGATGAGCGTCCAATTACCCTCCCGCAATTGGAAAGCCTCCAGGGTCCGCTCCTTCGGGTCCACCAGCCAAACGTGTGCGACGCCGAAATGCGCGTAATGCGGCAGCTTCACCGCCCGGTCGTATTTGGCGGTGCGGGGCGAGAGGATTTCGCAGACCCAATCCGGCACCACTTCGAAACGGTGATCGTCCGGCACCGTCGGCATCCGCTCCCGTCGCCAGCCCGCCAAATCCGGCACAGCGACTTCGACGTCGCGGATGAAGTGGACCTCCGGTTCCGGGAGTATCCACCAACCGCCTGGACCATTCCGGCCAAAATCGAATGGCCCAACCAAATCAGCCCCCAAACCGCGTTCGACCACGGCATGTGGCCCTTTCGGGCGCGGCTGGACGTGGAGCCGTCCGTTGATGATCTCGCCGACTTGGTTTTCCGGCAGAGCGCAGAGCTGGTCGTAGAGGGTGGGTTTGGGGATGGCGTTCATGCTGGCGGCCCGCATCAATAGTTAAGTCGGGATGATTCTACCGGGCCGCGCTGGTCCGCACTGGTCCCAGCTCCCGCTTAGGCGATTTCCAGAAAAAGACATACCTGTAGGATGGGTAGAGCGAAGCGAAACCCATCACCCTGTGTCCGGCTCGATGGGTTTCGCGAGTACGCTCCACCCATCCTACATCCAGATCAACGGTGACAAGCATTTTCGGAAATCGCCTTAAGAACGAGCGATAAACCGGCGACAGAATCACCCGCATCCTCCCATCATCACCCGCACCATCTTCTTAACGCCATAAAACCGCCCCTCCGACTCCGCCACCGCCAGCACCGGCCCGGTCTCGTTCAGCTTGAGCCGCAACGACACCCAAGCCTCGGCGCCTGGCTCGAATCGGAACTGCGCCAGCAGCGGCCCCGGATTCTTCTCCGCGAAAATCAAAATCCGCGACGTGTTGGGCAAGCGGCTCTCCACCGTCACCGGCACGATGGCCCCGTTCTCCGCCTGCTGGGGCACCTCGAACAGCACCGACTCGCTCTCGGCCCAAGGCTGGCCGTTCAGCGCCTCGGCCAACACCCGCTCGAACACGCCCGCCTCCGGCTCCGGCACGGCGGCAGGTTTCGCCCCCGCCCAACTCCGGCTCAACCAACCCGTCGCCAAGGCCACGCAACCCGCCGCCCGCCGCAAAAATTCCCGTCTCGCTAACCGCATCACACACCTACTTGTTCAGTATCATCGGAATGAATACCCTAGCGTCCGGCCAATCCCACCACAACCCGCGCCATTTACTTCTTCGCACGGCAGAAAATGTCCGCTGGTGATGTTCCCTTCGACTCCGCTCAGGGAACGGCCCTTATCGTTGGCTGAGCGGAGTCGAAGCCAACATATCCGACCCGGCTGATTTCACCCACCCAAAGCCTATGTCCACCCTTAAAATCCGCACCAAGCAACAAGACGGCCTGACCCTGGTCCGCGTCCTCATCGACCATCCCATGGAAACCGGCCGCCGCAAGGACGACGCCACCGGCGAATTGGTGCCCGCCCACTTCATCACCGAAATCACCATCGAGCATAACGATCGGCGCGTCGCCACGGGCGAACTCAGCACGGCGGTGTCGAAGAATCCCTATCTCTCGGTGCGCTTCAAGGACGGCAAACCGGGCGACCGGGTTCGGGTGAGTTGGGTGGACAATCTCGGTCGGCGGGACAGCGCCGAAACGCGGCTCGCCGATGACGAATAGCAGGGGAGCGCGAGCCTCTGGCCCGCGAGCGGGCGGGACGCCCGCACCTCCAATTCAAGGCCAGCCCACGGCCCTTTTGCCGAAACCGGCATTTCGGCGTCACAATATCGCCCTGGTTTTCCCGGTCATATCCATATCAATAGCAACAGAGTGAGGTAGCCATGAGCCTATCGCCTGAACAAGCGATTCCCAAACCCCGCGTCAAACGCCGCGATCCCCCCATGCCCCGCTGGCAAGAGCGCCGATTGTCGCCGCTGCACGGCCTGATTTTCCTCATCGGGTTCATCGGCCTTGCCGTCGCCGCCGCCTTTAATTACGAAGCCGCGTGGGCGCTGTTGTCGCATAGCGTGATCTTGATCCTGGAAATCGCCGAACAAGTGATGGATACGCTCCTGGAGCTGGTCGGCATGGCCCCCGGCGCGGCGCAGATGGTAACGGCCTATGTCGGCGTGGTGGTGGGACTGGTGCTGCTGTATTTCTTGGTGCGGCGGCTCATCTATTGGTACTACTGGACGACCGACACCATCGAGGACTATCGGGACATGTACGCTTATCTATTTGAAGCCTGGAATAAATCGGCCCGCGTCCAGACGCTGCAATGGTGGCAACAACAGGACTGGCTGGGCAAGGTGGCCGCCGTGGTGTTCGGCCTTTTGATATTGGTCCCCGTACTGCTGGGGCTGTCGGCGGGATTGGGGATGCTGGTGTCGATGCTTCTTTGAGGATACCCGCACAAATTGGGTGAAACCGTGCGGAACCCATCCCGCCTTCGTCACGGATAACATCCCTGCGAGGGATGTTATCCGTTGCCCCATCCCATCCGCCCAGGCTCACAGCTCCCGCGTCGCGCTGAATTTCACGTCCGGCCAGCGTTCCTGGGTCAGCGCCAGATTCACCCGGCTGGTGGCGAGGTAAACGAGGAAGCCGCTGCCGTCCTCCGCCAGGTTGTCGTGCAGCTTGCGCTTGAACTCCTCCAGCTTCTTCGGATCGTCGCACGTCACCCAGCGGGCGGTCGTCACCGGCACGGCGTCGTAGACGCACTCGACGTTGTATTCGGCCTTCAAGCGGAACGCAGTCACGTCGAACTGCAACACGCCCACCGCGCCCAGAATCAAGTCGTTGTTTTTCAGCGGCTTGAACAACTGGGTGGCACCCTCCTCCGTCAACTGCTGCAAGCCCTTTTGCAGCGCCTTCATACGCAGCGGGTCTTTCAGCACCACCCGGCGGAACAATTCCGGCGCGAAGTACGGCACGCCCTCGTATTTCAAGGTCTCGCCCTGGGTGAAGGTATCGCCGACCTGGATGGTGCCGTGGTTGTGCAGGCCGATGATGTCGCCGGGATAGGCGTCCTCGACATTGACCCGGCTGTCGGCCTGGAAGGTGAGCGCGTTGGCAATCTGCACCGCCTTGCCGATGCGGACATGGTGCATCTTCATGCCCTTGGTGTACTTGCCCGAGCAGATGCGCAGGAAGGCGATGCGGTCGCGGTGGGCCGGGTCCATGTTCGCCTGAATCTTGAAGACGAAGCCGGTGAACTTGTCCTCGTCCGCATCCACGCCGCGCTCCCGCGCCTGCCGGGCTTGCGGCGGCGGGGCGAAATCGGCCAAGGCGTCCAGCAGGTCCAGCACGCCGAAGTTGTTGATGGCCGAGCCGAAGAACACCGGCGTCTGCTTGCCCGCCAGATAGGCCGCGTGGTCGAAGGTGTGGCTGGCGCCCTGCACCAGTTCGATTTCCGTGCGCAATTCGTCGGCCATGTCGCCGAGGATTTCATCCAAACGGGGGTTGTTCAGCCCTTCGATTTTCTCGCCCTCGACGATGCGGTCGCCATGGGAGGGGCTGAACAAATGCACGGCGTTCTCGTACAGGTTGTAGACGCCCTTGAAGCGCTTGCCCATGCCGATGGGCCAGGTGATGGGGGCGCACTGGATTTTCAACACGCTCTCCACCTCGTCCAGCAATTCGATGGGTTCCCGGCCTTCCCGGTCCAGCTTGTTGATGAAGGTGAGGATGGGCGTGTCGCGCAGTCGGCAGACTTCCATCAGCTTGATGGTCCGCTCCTCGACGCCCTTGGCGCTGTCGATGACCATCAGCGCGGAGTCCACGGCGGTCAGGGTGCGGTAGGTGTCTTCCGAGAAGTCCTCGTGGCCGGGCGTGTCCAGCAGGTTGAAGATGCGGTCCTTGTGTTCGAACTGCATCACCGAGGTGGTCACGGAAATACCGCGTTGCTTCTCCATTTCCATCCAGTCGGAAGTGGCGTGGCGGGCGGCCTTGCGGCCCTTGACCGAACCCGCCAACTGGATGGCGCCGCTGAACAGCAGCAGCTTTTCGGTGAGGGTGGTCTTACCGGCGTCGGGGTGGGAAATGATGGCGAAGGTGCGCCGCCGCTTGAGTTCCGGGAGTGTGTCGTCGGACATGGGGGGTCTAAATCGAAAAAGGCGGCATTATAGCGTGATCGGCCCGGCGGAACGGGCGCTGGGGAGAGCGCGGCGGGGCATAGTCGTTATCAGGCGACAGCTTTATTTCTTATCGTTGCCACGGTCTCCGCCACTGCCATTAAGTTAGGCTACCCGTTCGCTGAGCGGAGTCGAAGCGAACCTACCGAGGGGCTTTGATTTCGCT
>NZ_JBTEKS010000008.1:0-32162 GCF_054333355.1 Methylomagnum sp.
AGTGGGCTTCAGCCCACGATAGCCGCGCCTGATCGTGGGCTGAAGCCCACTCCCACCAGCATCCCGCCCGCACACGCAAAATGAAAACGCCCTAACGCCATCCCTATGATCCCCGAATTCCATTACACCGTCGGCTGGCGAGCGCCGGGCGTTCATCCGGGCACCCACCGTAGCGGCCAGTTGGGCGGCGGTCACGAGTTCGCCGGGCATGTCCCGTTCATTGCTAATCCCGACCCGCGCCACCTCGACATCCGCGCCAGCCTACACGATCCCTTCGGCCAGCCGATGGTGCGCCAATTCCGGCAGCGTAGCGCCATTCCGGTGTTTGTCGTGGCCGACCTGTCCGCGTCCATGGGTTTCCACGGGACCGCGAGCAAGCTGGAAAATCTCGCCCAATTCACCGCCGCCGCCGCGTGGTCCGCTTACCGTAACGGCGACAGCTTCGGCTTTGTCGCCGCCGATGACATCATCCGCTGGGATTTGCTCCTGCCGCTGCGCGTCCACAAGGGCGCGGCCCCGGACCTCTACGAACGGCTGCGCGGACTCGAACCCGCCGGCCGCTCGGCCCAAGCCTTGGATGAAGTGGCCCAACACCTCGGCAAGCAACGGGCTTTGGTGTTCCTGGTGTCGGATTTTCATTTCCCCTTGGAACGGCTGGACAGCCTTTTGGGCGGTTTAGCCCGCCACGACGTGGTGCCGGTGGCACTGTGGGACAGCGCCGAATACGAGCGGCTGCCAGCGTGGGGGCTGGTTTATGTGGAAGACCCGGAGACCGGGAAGCGGCGGCGGCTGTTCATGCGGCCAAGTCTGCGGGAGAAATTCCGGGAAGCGTTCGCGGCACGGCGGGAGGCGCTGATTCATCTGTGCGCCCAGCGGGGGCGGGAGCCGTTTTTCGTGGTGGATAAGTTCGACGCGGAAGCGTTGACGCGGTATTTCCTGGCGAGTGGGTAGTCAGAGTTTGTCCGCCAGCTTCAACAAGAGGCCTGCGATAAGGGTGAATTGCAGCACGCCCACGCCCACGACCCAGCGGATCAATTCGGCTTTGGCTTCGGCCATGTCTCTCCTAATTTCGGCGACATCTTTTTTGGTTTCGCCACGCAGCAATTCGATTTTGTACTCCAATTCCTTGAGGCGGGCCTCCAGCCGGTTTTCCGATTCCAGGATGTCGCGCTGAATATCGGCCCGGTGGGACTCAATTTCCCGCTTGTTCGCCAATTGCTTTTCCACCAATTCGGCAATGGCCCGGGCTTGGGCCTCGGCCTGCTGCTCGGTGAAGCCGCCAGCCTTGAGCTTGGCCGCGAAATCGAAGGTGTCGAGAAGGATGGAAGCCATTGATTTTAGGCGATGATAAACGGGGAAGCGCCATCATAGCATCGCCTCGGCACTCTAACGGAGTGGTCGGATCGCCTCGCGCATCCTTTGATTTATCGGCCTTTCTTGCGAGCGGGCATCGAGCGAAATCTACGGCAAGGTGGATTCGCTAGGCTCCGAATGAGGCTGCCGGGACGGGCTGGCCTTGGCCGCTTCTTGGCGAGCGGCGTGGGCCAGGGTCGCCAGCTTCTCCTTCAATTTGCCCATGACCTCACGGCTGGTGACGACTTCGTAGAACATCCGGCCTTCCGCGTCATCACCCGCCACATCGTCGCCCACCCATCGCCGCACCGGCGCTTCCCGGACAATCAACCACCGCGTCAGCCCGGTCTTGTCTGGATAGCGGCCCACATGGAACAGGCTGCGCGGGCCGTACTGAGGCAAATCCAACTCGACCGTATGCAGCACCAACTCCTCCCGCAGCTTGGGAAACGCCGCCGGGTCCAGCTCGATGCCGTTGACGTTGTAGCGCAGCAGCTTGTCGCCGCTGTCCTTCTGCATGATGCCCTGATCCACCGGCACGACCACCTCGACCCCACGCGGCAGGGTCCGCCCCAAACTGGTCTGGCGCAGGGACGCGGCGCAGGAGGACAGCCGGTCGGCGCGGTTGATGGCGGCGGAGATCATGATCTCGTGGTCGCCGTCGTGAAGAAAGGCGGGCGCTTCCCCCAGCCAGGCAATGCCCAGGCCAAGCTCCAATTCGGGCAGGTCGTACTTGCGGTTCTGGGCATTCTGCGTGTCCACCACATCCAATATCTTGCGGGCCAGCCCGGCGGCGCGGCACAAAGCCAGCCAGTCGTGGGGCGCGCCCCGGTATTCGTACAGGCTCAAAATCACCGCGTCCCCCTCCACGAACACCTTCCTGGCGCCGAAGCGTTCGAGCAGGCTGTTGATGGGGCCGAAAAAATTGAGGCTGAAGTGGGTGGCCGGATTGAGGTTGCGCTCCCGCAACTCCTTGATGATCCGGCTCGAACCCCGCAAGTCGGCCTTGAGGATGGCGTGGCCGCGAATCTCCTGCTGGCCGGTAAGCTGCTCTTCCGGCAGCACGAATTCGTGAAGGGTGCGATTGCTCCGGGCCAGTTCGATATGGGATGGCTCCGTCAACAGGCGAATCCGGTTCATGCTCCAATAGGCCCGGTAGGCGAGCTTGAGGTCGCGGCGCAAGGCGGCGAAGCGGGTCATGAAGTCGATGAGGCAGCGGCCCTGGTCAGCCGCGCTCAGATGGCGGAGGGCGGACTCCCCCGCCTCCAGGCGCTTCAACACCGCATCGGCATGGATGACGGTCTTCGTGTTCGCCAGCCGTTTCGCCATCTTGCGCCGGGGAACGCCGCCTTCCAGGTATTCGATGATCAAGCGCACCGGCACCTGACCATGCAGCTCCTCGAAAATCGTCGGCGCCATCTGGGCCGCCTGAATTTTCCTCAGCAAGCCCAGCGACTTGAACCGCGCCTGAGCCTCCTTGACCAATTGGACGCGGAAAGCGGCGCGTTGCTTATTGTCCGGCGGCATGGGCAAGGGCTGGTGGGTGTCGTCGCTACGCTGATCGACCTGCCGGGCCGCGTGGCTCCGCATGATGCGCTCCATATTGGCCGGATCGTCGAGCCAACTGGCGCGGCCCCGCTGGAATTCCTCCTCCCGCAAGGATCGACTGAGGAGCAATTCCACCTCCAGGAAGCCCGGCAGCGTCCCCTGATCGGTGCGCAGCCGCAAGGTGAACTTGCCGTCCGGCGGCGCCTCGGGCAGCGCGGGCGGCTGCGCCCAGTCCGGCAAATACTCGGCGAACAAGCCGGTGATGACCTGGTTCACTTCCGCGAACTCTTCCAGCCTCTCCCGATTGGCCCCGATCAGGGGATAGTCGCGCATGAACAATTCCTCGTGCCACAGGCTGGGCAGCCGCAAAAGGGGGTTGAACAGCACCTCCCGGGGCACCGGCCAGGAGCGCCCCAGCAAAGACTTGCGCAACCGGCGCAGCGTGGTGGCCTCCACCTTCAAGATGTGGGCGAACAGCCGGTCGGCCACTCGGTGACGGAAGGTGGGAATTTCGCGGGCGAATGCCGCCAGCCGGTCATGGATAGGCACCGCCTTGCGGTTGGTGGGCTGGCCGTAGCTCCGCTGTTGCTGCAATTCCTCACGGAATGATTCGACCTCCTCGCCAATCGAGACCAGCAGGAATTTGAGGGTGGCGAACTCAACGAGCTGCACCAACTCGCGGCGGGAAGTCTGGCGGGCCGTCCCGACAGCCGCCTCCATCACGCCCACGTAGGCTTGCTGGAAACTTTCGATGTCCTTCGGGCCGGGCGGCAATACCCAGTCCCAACCCCAAGCCAGGGTTTCATTAACATCGTGCTTTATCATGGCGCGGATGAGCTGACGGGCGGATTCCATCAGCTTAGCGCTGAGAATCACGTCGATATGGGCGTTGTCGATGCCTTTGGAGAAACGGTCGAGCTTGGATTGGAACGGCGGCGGAATGGCCAATGGCGCGGTGAATTCCTCCGCGCCCGGTCGCCACTTCAGCAGAAAATCGAATCCGAAAAACATGCCTTGCCCGCTAGCCCAACGATAGATAAGACGAATACATGAAATGATTACACGTTTTCGCTGGCTGTCACTACTTACTTCAGGTTCCGCCTGACCTTTGAGTGATTTAGGGATGGCCGCTCTCTAGCTTGCCCCGGCAAATTATGGGCCACTAGCCCGGATAATTTATGGCTCAGGACATTGGAAAGAATTTTTATTGACGAGTCACGGTTAAAAAGACAAAATACGCACTTCCACAGCGCGCCCGTAGCTCAGTTGGATAGAGTACCTGGCTACGAACTAGGTGGTCGGGAGTTCGAATCTCTCCGGGCGCGCCACTTTTTTTGTTACTGTGGAAAAAACTTTTCCCCTGTAGCTCAGTCGGTAGAGCAGGTGACTGTTAATCACCGGGTCGGCGGTTCGAGTCCGTCCGGGGGAGCCAAACAAAACAAAGGCTTACGCGGTTCATCCGGTAAGCCTTTTTTGTTGGTGCTACCATGGTGCTACCTCAGAACGGTGCTACCGGGTCATTAAGCCAGCCATCGGCAATAGGTTTTTGCTAGATTTACCGGCCCCATTGGAGCTTTGAGGGTTCAACCATGAACAGCCGCGAACAAGCCAAAAAGGCGTTTTGGCGTGGTTTCTGGCATGGCTTGGCGCTTTCGTCCTTCCCGCCCCCGCCTTCCCCTCACAAGAAAGCCCATCCCTCCCTTTCAGAACAAAACGCCTTGCGCTCCGATTGGCAACGCATAGGCGCGGATTTCGGTTCCGCGATTAGAAAAGCCCGTTAAGCCCCTTGCACCACAGCCCGGCGGGATCGACCGCGAAAGCTCCAAGCCCGTGCCCGTGAGGCCAGCCCGCCCCATCCATTCGAGACTGTTCCCCGTATTGCTGCATTAAGGACCGTTGCCCTTGGTTATGCCCTGTTAGGAATGGGTGTTATTTTCTCGGGTCTGTCATCAAGTCAAAACCCTAGATTTCCAACAGGCAAAAACGGCCTTTTTTGAAGTGTTGGAAAACGAACGTTTTCTAACAGGCTGGCAGGGTGGGCGCGATGGCGCTATGGGTGGGCGAAGTCTGGCGGGTTAGCGGGGGTTAGCTGGCGGCTCGGATCGAAGGCCAGCGCCGCGCCGGTGCCACCGAATTCTGACGGCGTAAAATTCCGCCGCGAAAAGAAGCACCGCGCCCACGCCCATCAAGGCCGGTGCCACAAAAGTAACCTAAAGGTTGCTGGCGAAAAAGAAACCAGCACCGCGCCCACGTCCATCAAACCCGGTGCCACGGGTTGGAGACTTTCCCCAATGGTGGAAGTCCAGCGCCGCGCCGTGGTCAAGGTACTTCCCACGGGTGGCCGAACGCGGGGCGTAAGGACTCGCGGCTTTCGGCCAAATTTCGCGCCTCTATGGGTTGCTGCTACTACGACTCGGCAAGCCGCGCCCTCGGTGCTGGCGGTGCAGGTCTCGCACAACTCGCACAGTTGAACGCGGCGGAAGGCCAGGGCGAAGGGTGGGCGCTCCTGGTGATTGCATGGGGTTGGCTTCCGCCATCCGCCCGGCAAGGTCTCAAAGTGGGAGGAAGTGAGAAAGCCCGACTTTTCGGCAACCATGGGGCGGGGTTTCTCTCGCACGGTAAAAAAGGCCAGCGCCGCGCCCTGGTAAATGCTGGTATTCCCGGCTATTCACTCGAATAGGCCGGGGCTATTTCCGCAATAGGCTGGAATAGCCGGAAATAGACTGGCGGGGGTGTTAAGTTTTGTTAAGGTCCGCCCCTAAAAATTCCTAGCATTTCCTAACATCTGGCGGGCTTTCTCTTACACGGTAAAAAAGGGCGGATTGATAGCTTTTGATAGCATCTCGGGGAGTTTAAGCCCTGCCCCACATTGACAATTATTGACATCGCCGGATGGTAGCAATTGGTAGCATTGCCGCCCCGCTCCGTAATTTCGCGAAATATTGCACCCCACTACGCGCACGCGGGACGGGTCCGGCTATCTCGGGAAATTGGCCGCGTGTTCCTTCAATAGCCGGGCGATGGCGTGGCTTAGGTATTCGCCATAAGGCCGGATGTGGGGTTTCAATGCCAGGATGGTTTCATCGTCAAGCCAGACGGTAACAGCCCGCTTTCCCTTGGCGTTCTGCCGCTTCCGGTAGCGCTTGATCCGCTCGGCATTCGTCGTAACTGGTGCGCCGGGTGGGCGCTTGGTGTAGGTGTGGGGCATGGCGTTGATTTAACTCCCGCCCCGCCATTCGTTAAGCGCCCGCCCCTGTTCCCGTAGTGCCCGGCTCAATTGGCGCAAGAAAGGCCGTTGTCCGCCCTTGTCGGCATTCCTTGAAGCGATAGCCTTTCCTGCCTCGGTTCTCGGCCCGGTTGAATTTTCCCAAGGTCGCCACGGCGTACCCGCTCCGCTTGTCTTTGGCGCTCTTCTACGGTCCATTTACGCATGGGGCGATTCCCCGTGCTTTTTCAGCACGTCGTGAATCAATGAGGCTTGATCCACGATGTCCTCGCACCATTCCCCGAATCCGCCTTTCGCGTTGACAGCTTCCACCCATTCGGCCAGCGCGGCACGCTTTGCCCGGCTTTCGTCGTTGGGCTTGCCTTTAATTTCCAACACTAGGGTTTTGCCGTTTTTCAAGCGGATCAGATAGTCGGGAAAGTATTTCCGCATGGCACCGTTGAACAGGTACAGCACGCTAAATCCCAAGTGGTCATTTTTGACGTAAGCCTCGACAAATTCACTGCGATCCAAGTCAAAAAGGGCTTGCGACTCCCAACTACTATCGAATACGGCTTGGCTGATTTGGGATTTTTGCGTCGGATGACAGGGCTTCGAGGTGTACCAAGTCCGCATATTGGCGGTGGAGCCGATGGGGTAATCCCGATCAAAGACGGGTTCTAATCGTTGGGTATTGGATTGGCGGATAAACCGGCAAATATGCTCGACAATACGATCTATTTGCATCGCCAGCAAAACCCGTTTACGTAGCTCTTCCTGATGAAACAGGCTTGGAATCACAATTCGGTCAGAATTTAGGAATTGCTCAACGATGCGGATAATCTGGAATATCAGAACATGCTTTTCGCCCTCCCAAGCTTTGGAACGTAGGCGCTCGTAAGCCTTACGGCTGGCGTGGAAAACAAGATGCTGAAACCGGAAATTACGCACAAGCTCTTGCAGGTCGATAGGGGTGACTTTGGTCACGTCCTGAATGCCTTGCAGCGTCGGTGCCATTTCAACGGCTGTGGGAGTCATGTGTGGCTGTAGCTCCAAAGGCTGCACGTTGGACCACTCCACGGTTAGGGTCGGGTTAAGCACTTGCTCGATGCGTAGCACATTCGGCCAGCGGATTTCGTATTCCCCTCGTTCGGGCAAAGATTCTACGGGGGTTCTTTGGGTGGGCGGTGGTGGTGGTGGTCCGCTGCCCTCAATGGGCAGAAAAGTGAACGGCACACCAATTACATTCACATATTCGGGTTTAAACCGGCCTTCCTCATCTTTGTCGTAGGCTGTGCGTCGCAAACCTCGACCGACTACCTGTTCACATAGCAATTGGCTGGTGAATGCCCGCAATCCCAAGATATGGGTCACGTTCTTGGCGTCCCAACCCTCGGAAAGCATCGCCACGGAAATGACGTTTTGAACCCGTTGTCCCGGCGTCTTAGGCTTGCCCACGTTGTCCACAATGGCGCGTAATAGCTCTTCCTTTTTCAGCCCTAGACATTCGGCCTCCCGCCTTGAGTCAAGCCCGGAATGCTCGACGATTTCCCGCAATCGCCCTTCGTAGGCTTCGTCTTTTTTGGTTGATTCTTCCCCAACTTCGGCTTTGTCCAGCAAGGTGGAATCCACCCGCAATACGCGCCCGTTGTCGTTCAGTTCGTGGATTAGGCAATCGTTTTTAAGGAAGAAATGCTCGATACGTCGGGCGGTTTCGATGCGATTACACACGGTCAGCATTGCGGGCGGTATGGCGTGGCCGTTCGCCTCCCATGCCTTCAAGGTTTCAAGCCAATCGGCTCCTAACAGGGTATAGGCGATTTGCACCAGCGGGGGCAAGGTTTGATCCGGTTCGGCTTTGGAATTCAGGTCGTCTTTCACCTCTTTGTCCATGTACAGGTGATAGAGACGGGGGCGGTAATCTGTGCCTTTCCACTTGACCGGCAAAGCGTCGTCCCGCACCACGATACGCGGGGTTTTTACTAAGCCAGTCTCAATGGCGTCGTTCAGCCCGAAATCGGAAACGATCCAAGGAAACAGGGCTTCTTCCGTGGTCTTCTTGCCTGTCGGGGCGAACGGGGTGGCGGATAGGTCGAAACAACGCAATATCCGCCGGGTTTTATGGATGCGGTCCAAACCTTCAATCCAGCGGGTGGCCTCTTCCTGTTCCTCTTTGCTTAAGCCGGAAATACGCTTAGTTTTTAACTCAGCCGGAATACGGTAGGCGTGGTGAGCCTCATCGTTGATAACCACAAGGTTTTTGTAGTCGGCCAAAACTCCCAGCACGTCACGGGTAAAGGCTTCATCGCTCTGCCGCCCTTTCTTGACGACTGACCGTTCCGGGGGTTTTGGGGGCATGAGGGAATGCCAGTTTTCGATCAGGATGACGGCTTGATTTAGTCGGTCCCGATAAGCAGCGGGAACTACCTCAAAGGCGTCGTAATAATTGTCTGGATGGCTTGGGTATAAAACTTGTAGGCGCTCTTTGACTGTTAATCCCGGTGTAACGATAAAGATGGCACGGGAAAACTCTTTTCTGTCGGAGTAAGTCAGCGCATTTAAAACCTGCCAAGCCACAATCATGGACATAACCGTGGTTTTGCCGGTGCCGGTCGCCATCTTATTGCAAAGCCGTTCCCACGGCCCGCCATCGCCAGGAATTGTGATGCCTTGCTTGAAGGAAACCGGGGCTTCCACCCACCACACCAAAGTTTCGATAGCTTCCAACTGACAGAAATAAAACGGATATTCCCTCTCTTCTCGATTATGCCAATGGGCCAATAGGCTTTTAGTAACTGTCGTCGCGCCCTGATAATCAGCCGCCCGCCATTCCTCCATCCGCTGCCGAATGCTTTGCGCCAATTCGAGAGGAACAAAGCGATTGGTGTTATTCCGGGTATCAGTGATGAAATATCCCGCCGGACGCCGTTTCTCTATTAGCGCAAAGCGTTTGTCGTCGGTTTGTTCCCAATGGCGTTGGGGCGGGTCGTAGGGAGTATTGACGATAAGCCGGTCGATAAATTCGCGGGCCTCGGTCATCCTTTCAACTCCCGCACCACTAAAGACTCGATACCTCGGTCGTCCACGATCTTGACCGCGATACGGCGATATTTTCCAGCTTTGAAAGGTAGCGACTCCGTGCCGTGATAGGCTCCGATACGTGATTCATCGAGTACCGCCTTAAGATTCTTCGCCAGTCGTGACCAACCGTCTTTAGTGCCTGCCATTGGGAAAAACACTTGCGACGGATGCAATGAGCGCCCGTTATAGTTGGTATCGAGTAACCAAAGGGCGATATTGCCCTTATTACCGGGTCGGATTTCGCCCTTGCCGATGTCGAAGTAATCGAAACCGTGAACCTCGGTTTGCCATTCGTCGTCGCCAACTCGGGCCAAGGTGATTTCAGGTTGTCCGATAAGCCAAAATGAATCGTCAGAAGACCGCTTTTTCTTTAGGTCTTCGGTGTGCAAATCATCGTTCATTAAGGCTTTGAGCAAGGTCACACCCGGCCAATGGGTTTCGTCGATTTCCAGCACCGCCGCCGGATCAAAGCTGAACGCTGCGTAAATCAGGAATTTGGGTTTTGGCACCAAGCGTTGAGCGTCTTCGAGGGCGAGAGAAACCTGTTCCTTAGTCAAAGCCGCGAATTCCGGGCCGAATGACACCGCTATGGGTTCTCCGCTGTCTTTGAGCGTGCCGACCGCGTGTAAATGGGTCGTACCGACCAAGGTCATTAAGTCGGCAAACCGATAGGTTTGACCGTTCTTGCCCCGAATGCCGGTTGCCATGAGTTCATCTTTCCAGCGGTGTTGGCGGGCGGTTTCGCCGCTACGGGCAACCGCCGTGGTTTCTTCCGGGAAGGTTGGGTTTTCTTCGAGAGTCAGCACAGTGGGGAACGGCACAGCTTCGACGGTAAACGGTCCCGTCACTCGGGCTTTTTTCTTGTCGATCTTGGGTTGGTCGTAAAGGGTTTCTTGATCGGCACGGCTGCCGATGGATTCATCTATGCGCTTTTGCATGGCTTGCCTTGCCGCGTGGAAGGCGTTGAAGGCTTCCCGTGCCTTTTCGGGCCATTCGGCAGGAAAATCAAACGGGACTTCCCATTCCTGCAAAGTTTTCTTGGTGGCTTTGTTTAAAGCTTTCAGCGAGGATTCAATCTTGGGGTGGTCGCGTTCGTAAATTTCGTCGATTTCGGGGTTATTGGCGATGGATTTCAGGGTGATATGGGGCACGGTTTTATAAATGAAACCGGATTTCACACCTTCTTGCGGATACTTGAGTGGGTAATAATCAAAGCTGGCGGTTAAAAGTCGCTGCCGGGCCAAGGTTACGGCGACACGGGAAGTATCACAGCTTATCCAGCGGCGACCCCATTTCTCGGCGACATAGGCCGTGGTGCCGGAACCACAGGTCGGGTCGAATACTAAATCTCCGGGATCGGTGGTCATTAAGATACAACGTTCAATGGCCTTTGTAGCAGTTTGAACTGCGTAAATACGCAGCTCTGAGTATTGGCCCGTAATCGTATCGGTCCAATTCGCGGTCAGTGGCTGAACAGGGAAGTCATCAAGGAAGCGAATAAACCTAACGCTGTTCGTGCTTTTATGGATTCGAGCCGCCTTACCCAATCGAGACATTCCATCAGGCGAGGTCGTCCAAAATCTAGCTCCTGGCGAGTAAATAGCACCATCGAATTCAAAATTAACCCTTCCAAGCGAATAATCATGGCTGCTTGTCAGGTCACTAACTGTGTATGGTCGAAAGCCTGCTTTGCCAATATCGTTGCTTGCGAGTCTCTTCCTATTACCATTTGGCGACTGAGCATATGCATAAAATCCAAGATCACTATCGAGTCCCTTTTCCGAAAAAAGGGGATGAAACTTTAAGTTATTAATATTTTTAGCATACCAAACAAGATAGTCAGCATTTTGGGCAAGCCTGTCCGCCGTTAAACCCGAGGTCTTCCGAAAAGTAATGAGTCCCGCAAAATTCCTTTGCCCAAAAACCTCATCCATCAATTCCCGCACATGATGCAAATTCTCGTCCGAAATCTGCACAAACACGCTTCCGCTTTCGGTAAGTAAATCCTTCGCCAGTTTCAGTCGGTCCCGCAAATAGGTCAGATAGGAATGGATACCCAATTCCCAGGTATCCCGGAACGCCCGAATTTGTTCCGGCTCGCGGGTCAAATCCTCGTCCGCCCTGTCCTTCACGTCGCGCCTGTTCACGAACGGCTGGAAATTGGAGCCGTACTTGATACCGTAGGGCGGATCGAAATAAATCATCTGCACCTTCCCGGCCATCCGTTCCTTAACCAGCAAGGAATTCATTACCAACAGGGAATCACCCGCAATCAGCCGGTTCGCCCAGCCGCGTTCGTGCTTATAAAACTCGATGTCCTCGCGTAGAGGGGTTTCCGGGAAAGGATCGTTGAACATATCCGGCTGTGCGGGCGCTTCCGTGCCGGGCTTGCGGGCGTTTTCTAAAATTACCGCTGTGTCGATGCGTTCATGGACGTGTAGGCTCACGGTCGGCACATCAAAGCTGGTGCGCTCCGCCTTGCCGGTCCATTCCAGGAAAGGCCGCTGCGCCGCGTGCAATGCCTTAAGGGTGTCTTCGAGCTTATCCAGATATTCCAGCCGGGATTTGAGCGCCCCAGCCTGTTCGGGGGGCAAGGTGTCTTCCACCGCCTTCAAAGCCGCTTTCAATGCTTCCCGTTCCCGCTTCGCGGCTTCCCTCGCTTCATCATCATCGGGCAGGGGGGGCGGTAACGCTTCATTAAGCAACCTCTCCAAAGCCGCCCGATTTGAATCGAAATTCAAGCTCGGGGCGATATGTGGATCGTAGACGTATTGGGTTTGCTCCCCCGCCTTGTCCGTCTCGGGCGTTGCTATCCCGACTTGTGGGTTATTCAGAAGCTTATCCGGGTAGGTATAGCGGCTGTAATCGTCGGCCATGGGGCAGGTTCCTTATGGTTGTTCTTGTGCCCACCCGATGCCGATAGGTTTGGTGATTTCCCGTTACGGGGGTGAGTGTGCGAGCGGGCTTAATAGTTCGTTTGGCGCGTTTTCGGTTTTCCCGTGCGCGTGCGTGCCCAAGTATAATGGCTCGGTTTCATTATCAGACAGGTTATTGACGGTTTTCTCTGGGAATAGTGTGCTTGGGGCTTGTGCCGGTGCTGCCGCGCCGTTGTTCACTTGTTGATGCCCGTGGGCGATGTTGGCTTGCTTCACAAAAGCCACGTTGGGCGGATTCTTGAGCGTGCCCAACACTTCCAGGGTCCGCACGCATTGCGACTGCGCCTTGAGTGCGAGGCGCATATACATTTCGGTCGCCTTCATGTGTTCCCCCAGATTCATCGCCGACCGCCGGGCCAAATTCATAAAAATGGATTGCAGCGCGTGGGCTTGGGTGAACAGCATGGCCTCGCAACGGCTCAAGTCGTTTTCCTTCAACGCTTCGGAACTCTTCATGAGTTGCACCATAAGCGCCGTGAAATCTTGGTCGCCAAACGGCTTACCGAAGTCGGCTATCACCGCCGCCGCGTTGGCGCTCGGGCGTAGGGTTGTCTGTGCCCTCGCCAATAGGGCTTTATCCTCTTCTACCGTTGGCTCTGCCTTGTTGCTGCTTTTTGCCATGCTTTAAACCTCGTTGCCCGTGTTACCGCGTTGCTCTTCGAGCTTGTCTGTGGTTCTCATGCCGCCGCCTCCCTGGTGATTTCCGCGAACTTGGGGCAGGTTCGTAGAAACTCGGGGTCGGTGGCGTTCTCGCCTTCGGCGCATCGGCCCTGCCAATGGCCGCAAGCCCAGCACGTCACCAACCGCGCCCCTTTTTCTTTCAAAGCGTGCGGAGTTTGCGGAGATAGCGGAGTTTGGCTTGTAGCGTGGGTTTCCCAATCTCCGCACGGTTGCGGAGTTTGCGGAGTTTGAAACGCCCCGCCCTCGACCGAAAAGCCGGGTTCCTCAAACTCCGCAGAATCGCCCCCAAACTCCGCGCCAAACTCCGAAGGCTTAAAGCCATGCGGCAAGCCAAATTCCGAAACTCCGCAAACTCCGCAGAGCTTATAAATTTGCCGCTTCCTCCCGCCCCTCCCATCCTCGCGGGGCTTTTGAATCAATTCGATCCGGGGCGGGGTCGCCATCAATAGGCCGCGCAAGGCTTCATCAATGCGTGCGGCGGAACCGCGCTTTTGAAAGCAATCGTTGATGATGGCCGTTCGGTCTGCCCCTTCCGGCTTGTCTTTGAGGAAGTCCAGAATCTTCCGCGCCGCTTCGGCCTTCTCTTCGGACTCGACCACACGCGCCGCCGAAGCGAACACGAAGCGCACGGATTGGCGGGCATACCGAACCCAAGCCAGCGCCGCATCCAGGTGTTTCGGCTCGATGGTCAAGCCTCCATCGGTCAAAGCAAATATCATGGCAAGCCGCAGGGCATAGGGGGCTTGCCGTTCAAGTAAGCCGGTGATGAGTTCAGACGTGTCCGGCTTGGTTAATTCCCTGGTGTAAACCTCGCTGTAAAGGTTCCTCGCGGCTTCGTTAAGCTGCATTTCCCGGCTGTTCTTGCTGGCGGGATACCCCCCCTTCGCGAATTTAATAACCCGTGCCGTGCGGTTGGCGAATTCATCAACCTCGTGTTTCGGCGTGGCCTTGGGAAAGGGGATATTCCCGGTTTTTTCCGCCCATACCATCAAGAACCGATTGGCGAATCCGTTGGATAACTCGCGGGATTCAATCAGGCCGGTAAGTTCTGACGGGGTGATACAGGCATGGATTCCGATATGTGGGTCACTCGCCCATATCCGCGCCGACTTGGTGGCCGGTCGGATGGAAACACCGTCCCAAGCGTCACGTAGTGCGGCGGAAAGGGTGTTTCCATCGCGCCGGGCTTGATGCAGCACATTCGCGAATTCCGATTCGACAACCCACAGGCGCTTGTCATCAATCGGCGGTATCTCATCCTTGCCTTGCTTGTACCCATCGTGGATAAGGCAAGCCAAACCCTCGCGGGTGGATAATCCGCCGCTGTGATATTGGCCCGGTGTCAGGGAATGAACCTCTTCTATCCGCGCCCGAACCCGGTTCGGCAGGCTCAATGCGTCGCCTTTCCTGCCGCGCCCGGATCGGCCTATGTGCAGGGTGAAAAGTCGCGGATGGTGGAACGTGTTCCCCACGGGCAAATAAACATCCCGGCCCATATTGGCCCCTAGATACGACAGGAAGGCCGTTCCAGCGGCTACCGGGTTGACCTCGGTATCTTTCGCCGCCGCCCGCGCCACATCGCCCACAAGGCCGTAAAACATGGCTTCGGTTGGCTTGGGTGGGGAAATGTTCGGGTCCGTTTCTAGGTCGGATGTCGGGTCGTAGGCGTCTTGGTGCGCTTCCCTTAGCTTTTCCCCTGTTGCCTTGGCACGCTTAAGGTTTTCTTCGGTCCTGTCAGCAATGCCCATAATCCACCTCCTGATGAATCGCCGATAGCGCTTCTATGGCCTGCGCCATGCGGGCAAGGTCGGACTCAGGGACCGGCTTTCCCGCCAGGATGTCAGCCGCGCAGAGCGAGACAAGCCGCGCCTCAAAAGCGGCGGTGCGGATCAGGTCCGCCGCCGTGAAGCGGGGCGGTTTGGGCTTGGGTTTATCGGGGTCGAGGTCGAGGCGGGGCGGGAACAGGTCGGCAAGGGTCAAGCCAATGGTGGAAACGATGGCCGACACGGAACAACCCGCGAAGCAATGAATCAGGATGGCCCCATCGGGCATTTCCCGGAGTCCAGCGCTGGCGGTGCGGTCATCATGGACCGGACAGCGGAAAACCCACTTATCCGGCCCGCGTTGCCGCAAGCCGTGGCCTTCTAGGCGGGGAAGAATGATGTCGATGGGATTTCGGGCAATGACTGCCCTTACCCCATTTCGAGGGATATAATTCATCTCGTTCACCAAGTATGTGTTGGTGGATTACTTAAGGCCGGTGGCATTCGCAGTGCTTCCCGGCCTTTTCCATTTCCGGCGTTTATCCGCGCCGGTCGGGCGTGCCACCGTTGCCGATGGCCCGTGTTCATGCTGCCGTCCCCTGTTGCCCGGTGTGGGTGGCGGTGCGCTTTGCCAGAAAAGCCCGCAAGTCTCCGGCTTTGTATCGAACCTTTCGGCCAATCTTCACGAAGGGCAGGTTATAGCGCCCGGTTGAGCGCCAAACCGACAGCGTGCCGGGGGCGGTGTCGAGTACCGCCGCCGCCTCGGTATCCCCGAATAAATGGGAATCCGGGTAATCGTCCAGGTTGATTGAAAGGCGGTCTTTCAGGGTGGGCTGTGCGCCCGGTTGGGTGGCTGGGTTTGCCATGGGATAACCTCGTCTAATTGGATTCGACTGGGTAATCCTACGTATGGCAATTCACCCCCGCTTAGAAAAGGACACAAAAAGTCGGAAATCGGGGATTTACTGTCCCTGGTCTTCGCCCTCCTGTGGATAACTGGCTGCATCGTGCAGCACTCTCATAAAGGACATAGCCCGTTGCCGCAGGTCTTCATTAAGAAGCTCTAAGGATAATTGTTCCATTTTGTCGATAATCGCCTTATCACTTGATGGCGGGTCGGCTTTCTCAAGCACGGCCTCAACTTCGCGGGTCTCTCGATACGCATTTATAGAAGCTTTGGTCATTGCTTGATGGGCTATCGTCATACTATTAGTTTCGTATTCAAATTTGGTATTAGCGGCTTGTTTTACCTCGTGCAAAAATTTGTCTGTCATCATTCTGCGGATAGATTTCTCTGGCGTTCCCGGCCAACCAAATTCGATAAGATCGCACACCACGCCACACGGGGGAAATACTCCAAGCCAACGGTAAATTTCCTCGACTATCTTACGAGTCATCCAGCGTCTAAGCGCGTTTCCTTTTGCGGAAACGCCTTCCTGCAAATCGCTAGGCATCCAGCGACTAAGGGAATTTAACCCACCGATGAAACTGGGGTTTTGCGCGTCTCCTGGAAGTATTGAACGGTCAGGCAATAAGTCCATTAAATTTCTTGCCGCACTTGAAACTTCTATCACTCGGGAGGGGAAGCAGTGGGGGATATTTTCTGGAAGAATCTCGAACAAGGCGGAATAAGCCCGCGCCGCCGCGACAGGAAACTTAAGCTCTATGGTTTCTTTCTTAATAAGTTTATTGGCCCGCCAGCGCTCAAGTGCGGGACTATCCAAGCAGCGCCTATACCATTCAGTTTCTTGTCTTTGTGACAGCTTGTTAAACCGTTGGAATTCTTCTAGCAGTGGACGCAAAGCTTTTACCGTATCTGGTAAATCTATCTCTGCCACCCGCTTTTTATTATGGGTCGAAGTGCTAATAACGCCCCCTTCAAGGCGAACCCCTCAAAATGATTGCCAGTCCAGCCGGGTGAAGGGATTCCCGGTTTTCGGCTCGCGACTGCCTAGGACTGGCGAAACTCGGAATTAAGCGGTTTCCCGCTTCAATTGAATGACTTCCGCCGTGGCTTTCAGCCCCGCCGCCTTCAACACGAAATCGGTGATTTTCTGCATGGGTTCCCGCAAGCGCTCGGTACTGGCGACGATGTAACCGGCGGTCACGTCGGCCCCGTTCGCGTGATTCAGCAGCCGTTTGAGGGCATAGGCGGGGATGTCCAGGGATTCCGCGATGGTGGCGAAGGTCCGGCGAAGATCATGGATGCAGAATGACACGCCCGACGCCTTTTCGACGCTGGCTTGTGCATAGCGGAAATTCGAGATTCGACGCCCGGCGGAATCGGCAAAGACGTAATCCGAGACGGACACGGCCTTGCGGCGGGTCAACAGGTCAAGCAAGTAATCCGACAGGGGAAGCGTGTGGTCTTGGTGGTTCTTCGGGTCCAACACGGTCAGCGTGCGCCCGGTGAAATCAACTTCGGACCATTGCAGGCTTAAGGCTTCCTCCCGCCTCATGCCGGTCAGCAGCACGGCCATGAAGTAATCCCGCCATTCCGCCCCCGGCAAAGCCAGCACGGCATTCACCCACGCGGCCAATTCATGGGGCTTGATGACGGTTTGCCGCCGGTCCACCCGATACCATCCTCGGGTCTGGGAAAGCTTCTTGACGGGGTTGTGTTCGATCAGCGGCTTTGCGGCCTCATCCTGGTATTTGGCCTGCGCGAAGTTGAACACCGCCCGCAAGTAACGCATGGCCTTGTTCGCGCCCGCTTCGGAACGCTCCTCCCCGTATTGCTGGTGCCGCGCCTCGATCATGGCCGGAGTGAGCCGGGAAAGCGGCTTGTCCAGCCAATCCGGGCAAACCTGCCGGAACGCCTTTCCCATGTCGGCGACGGTGGACGGCTTCAAGTCCTTGCGGGCTTCCTGGTAGTCGGCGAAGGCTTCCGCCAGGGTCTTGGATTCGAGCTTGGCCCGCTTCTTCTCCGTATTCGGATTCACCCCGCCCGCCAGCTTCGACAGTGCGGCAAGCGCCGCCTTGCGGGCCTGTTCTATGGTCATGTCGGGATAGCGCCCCAAGGTGACACGAACGGGCTTCCCACCGACCTTCCGGTAAGCCTGAAAGCTCTTAGTCCCGGTCGGGGTGATTTGTAGCACCAGCCCGTTCACTTTGCCGTCATGGACATAGGCGCGGCCCTTGTCGGGCAGGGGGAGGGCTTCAAGTTCTTTTTTGGTGAAGGTGAATCGGTCGCTCATTTCGGTGCTACCCCGGTGCTACCGCAAGCGTTAAATTGCGGGTGTCTTTGTTAAGGTAGGTTAAAGTATAAGCGACTGATTTATAGGCGTCTATTGCGTTACGTAAACTTTGGTTAAAAGTCGGTAACGTCGTAGTGCTAGGACTGTTAATCACCGGGTCGGCGGTTCGAGTCCGTCCGGGGGAGCCAAATAAAACAAAGGGTTGCCATCTGTCAACCCTTTTTGTTTTCAGCGGGGGACACGTTACGCGAACGCCAACAAAAACTAACAGTCGGCTGCGCTAGCCGTGCCCATGGGCGGGAAAACCGTGGTCGAGACTTAGCCCGTGCGGGCCGGAAAGCCCACTCAGTCAGCGCCCGCCGCTCAGCCCTGGTCGTTTCTGTGAATGACCGTCGGCAACCGGGTTTTCCACTCCGACATCAACACCAAATCGCACTGAACGACAGCGCCATCGGGCACCACCAATTCCAGTTCCCCGACCGGCGTAGCTTGTTCGACTGGGTAGCTTTCGGTCATTAACCGCAGAACCGACTGCTTGTAGGTGGTGTCCAGATTGCCCGCCAAATGGTCGCCCTTGGTTTCCAGCACCATCAGCCGGTTCTTGCCGTCGCCCCGGTTCAAGGCAAAGATGAAGTCCGGGTAAATCTTCGCCCGTCGCCAGCCCTGAATCGCGTACTGGGTCCGGGCCACGTTGCGATGCCACCACGTTAAGGCCGCCTCGCCGTCCAGGTAGACGGCAACCTCCCGCTCGTCCTGGTTGAAGTCGCCCTTGTACATGGGCGCGAACAGGCTGCGCTCCAACGCCCCGCCATGCTTGCCGACCAGATGCTCCGCGCCTTCCGGCTGATAGGTGTCGGTTTCTTTGGGGACTGCCCAAATGTGCCTATCGGTTCGCAACCGGAACTGTATGCGCCCCTCCGCCACGCCCTGCCGGAAACACGCCTCGGCCAGCCGGTCGCGCTCCTGGTCCAGCCATTTGCGTAATTCCTCGACGATCAAGTTGGCCCCCGCCCCAAGCTTTTCCGCATCGAAGCCACGGGCCATCAAGCCGTCCATGACCCGCCCCACGATCTCGCGCCCCACCCAAGGATTCGGCACGATGTCGGAAATCATCCGCACCGCATAGCCGGGGTCGAACCGCACCGATTCGGCGACATGCCCGGACACTTCGTCGATGATGCGCTTTTGCCCGGACTCGGCCAGACGGATGCGGCGTATCTGCCGCTCGGGCGCTTGCAGGTGGTCGGGCAGCTTTGCCACCAGGGGCGACGGATCGAGGTTCGACCAATCCAGTTCAAACAGGATGTCTTGCTCGTAATCGAGTTCGCGGACGGCGTTTTCGCCGACACACAGCACTTTCGGCAGGTAGATTTCGGTCTTGGCGAACTGGTGCCGCCGGGGAATCTTCCGCAAGCGCGGCCCGGCTTCGCTACCGTCGCCACCCTCTTCCAGCCGGATTTCCTTGACCAAATCGCCCAGGCCATCTTCCTCCAAGCCCTTCTTGATGGCCTCCACCACTTTCGCCGTGTTGGCGTGGTGGGTGACGACATAGCTTTCATCAAGCAAGGGAATTTCGGTCTTCTCGGCGTGCGGCTGGCGCAGAACGCGCCCGATAAGCTGGGTCAGGGCCGATAGGTTGGCGCTGGCGGCGAGGGCGCACAGCACGTAGGCGAAGGGGCAATCCCAGCCTTCTTGCAAGGCTTGCTTGGTGACGATGACCCGCACGCGGTTGGTCGGCGACAACAGGTCCAGGTTTTCCGGGTTGGCGAGGTCGTTGGTTTCCGCCGTCTTGATGGCGATTTCCGGCTCGTCCAGCCCGGCGGTGGCCAGCCAGTCCTTCACGTCCAGGGCGTGGATATGCGTCCCGTCCCGTTGCTCCTTGCCGGTGCGCTCCACTTGCACCAGCAGAATGGGCCGGATGTAGCGGCCCCGTTCGCCGTGCAGGTGCCGGGCGGCTCCATCGAGTTCGTTCAGCCGGTCCAGTGCCGCCTTGAGCGTGCCGCGCCAGTCGGTGCCTTCGCGGGGATCGAGGTTCAGGGGCATTTTAATCATGCCCTCCCGGTCCAAATCGGTGCCTCGCACTTCGACCAGTATGTTCGAATGGCGGGCCGGTCTAGGTTTCTTGCCCCCGGATGCCGCCACATCCTTGGGGGTGGCGGTCAGTTCCAGCACGAAGCAGGGATTGAAGCCGTACAAGGTGGCGTAGGCCAGTTCGGACGTGGCGCGGTGGCCCTCGTCCATCACCACGACGGGCCGGATCAGGCGGAGGGCGTTGCCCAGGGAATCTTTGACCATGGGCCAAAAAGCGTCGGCATGGGCGGAGTCCGAATAGGCTTGCAGGTTGGGGATTTGCTCCAACAGCAGCCGATGCGCCTCCATGTCGCCTTCCGGTGGAAAGAAGCCATGCACGTCGCCCCGGTCCTGGAAGATTTTCAGGGAATCCTTGTTTTCGCGGTTCGAGGCTTGCAGCATCAACACCATGACGCATAGCTGTTCTTCCACATCGTGGGCATTCAGCGGGTCGGTTTTCTCCATCAGCTTGACCCGGTTGCCCGACAGCACGTCCAGCATTTGCCGGTAGGGATGCTGGCGGTCGTTCAAGTGCTGGCGGGTTTGGGTGTAGATGGCCTCGTTGGGCACGATCCACAGCACGAAGCCGGTATTCCGCCCCAGATAGCGCCCGAACAGCCGGGACAGGGCGGACACGGCGAGGTAGGTCTTGCCGCCGCCGGTGGGCACCTTGAACACGGCATTTGGTACGGGACGGCCCACCCCATCGCGGCGGGGCGAGTGGGGAGTATTGGCACGCGACGGCGGCAGCTTGCCGGATGCCCGCAGGGCTTCCCAGGTTTCCGCTGGAAAATCCGGTGCCTCAAGCTTTAATCCCGGATTCTGCCGCGATAGTTCGGCAATGCCATCGGCCCGTTTTTTCTGCTCGGACAATTCCGCCAGATAGCCATCGAATGCGGCGAGTACCCGCGCTTGGTAGTCGAGGTCACGTAGGGGCATTGTGTATTTCCGACAGTTTTTCCCTCACATACCGGCGGTGGTTTTCGGCCAAATCCTCCGCCCCCGTAAAAGCGCCAATCAATCCCATCGCCTCGGCGGATTGATGCGCTTGAAACAGCGGCTCCGGGATGGATTCCAGATAGAGGGTTTCCGGCGCGATGTCGATGTCACCCGGCCAGGTCGCCGTACCGTAATCGACTTTGGCGAGTGAGAAAAAGGCGGGATTCCGCAGGGGTTGAAACACGGGGTAATTCAGATAGGGCGCCATATCGAACCGCCGCCGTTCCCCTCCCTGAAACGTGAGTATCAGCGAATAGTCCGACCGGGCTTCCGTAGGTCGGGCAGGTATTCCCTGCCCGACGCTTCGGCCAGACCGCCGCGTCGGGCATGAGTGCATGCCCGACCTACCCCAGACTGAGGCATGTCCTGAGCCTAGTCGAAGGGTATCAAAGGATGAATGCTAAGGTGGCGCGCCGCTTAAAAGAAAGGCCGACTCGGTGTTTAAAACCGAGTCGGCCTATTCTCTATCGGCCCCCGACGGCTTACCGCCGGTCAGGAAAAACCTAGCCCGCGAAATTCGCCGCCACGAAATCCCAGTTCACCAAGTTCCAGAACTGCTCCACATACTTGGGGCGGGCGTTGCGGTAATCGACGTAATAGGCGTGTTCCCAAACATCGCAGGTCAGCAGCGGGGTCTGGCCAGTGGTGAGCGGGCAACCCGCGTTGCCGGTGCTGACCAGGGCGAGGCCGCCGTCGGCGTTCTTCACCAGCCAAGCCCAGCCGGAACCGAAGGTGGTCACGGCGCACTTGGTGAACTCTTCCTTGAACTTGTCGAAGGAGCCGAACGCCTTGTCAATCGCTTCGGCCAAAGCGCCGGAAGGCTGGCCGCCGTCGGCGGGCTTCAAGCCATTCCAATAGAAAGTGTGGTTCCAGACCTGGGCGGCATTGTTGAACACGCCGCCGGAAGACTTGCGGATGATGTCTTCCAAGGGCAGGTTCTCGAACTCCGTGCCGCCGATCAGGTTGTTCAGGTTGGTCACGTAGGTCTGGTGATGCTTGCCGTAGTGATATTCCAAGGTCTCGGCGGAAATGTACGGCTCCAGCGCGTTTTTCTCATACGGCAGGGGAGGAAGTTCATGGGTCATCGTCGGCTCCTTATTAGTCTCTATGGGTTAAATATGACCGGGGCAATCCCGAGTGAAAAGGTAGGAATCCAGTCTATCATCGCGGTGCCGACAGAGAAAGCGCATCGCCGTGACGAATTGGCTCACCAAACACGATTTCCGGCCTAAAAGTGTGGGTTTATCGGCAAATCACAATTTTAGAGGGGCCGCAGACCCGAAAATTTCCGGGTTCCGCGCCCGTCGCCGGAAAAATCAGCTTTTGACCTCGTCATTCCATTTCTGGACCTTGGCCTTCCAGCTTCCGTCCGGCTGACGCTTCAACACGCTATAAAGCACGCCGCCATAGCGGTACTTCATGACCTGATGGCGCAGGCTGGACAGCTTCTTAACGTCGGACAACTCGGCGATGGCCACGATGGTGTCGTCCCGGTCGCTGCGGACATCCACAATATCCATCTCATAGTCGCCCTTCTGGATGAGCGGCTGCCAGAAAGCGCGGATTTGACCCGAGCCTTTGGAAACCGAGCCGTTGGGCTGCACCAGCATGGCGTTATCCTCATACAGGGACAGGATTTCATCCACCCGGCCCTTGGCGAAAGCGGCATTCCATTGGGCGGCGCTTAGCTCCGCGATGCGCCGAACCGCTGCATCTCCCTGCGGCTCGGCGGCGGCGGCGGTAGTGACTAAAGCCAACATAAGTCCTAAGCTACGTTTCATGGGCGAACCTCCAAAAATATCGAACTTTTACGCTGACGATAGACTACTTGAGGACGCTTTTGGTTTACAATACCAGCAAAAGTTTCTTGATTGCTTCCATAAACAAAACAATACGCCCCGCCTATGGATAAATTAACCAGCATGTTGGTGTTCACCAAGGTCGCCAAGGCCGGAAGTTTCGCTTCCGCCGCAAAAGAACTTGGCCTGTCCCGCGCCATGGCCACCAAGCATGTTATGCAACTTGAGAACGGCCTGGGGATTAGGCTGTTGAACCGCACCACCCGCAACCTGAGCCTGACCGAAGTGGGGATGGTCTACCTGGAACGGTGCCTGCAAATCCTGGACGAGATGGAGGAGATGGAAATCGCCGTCACCCGGCTGCAAACGGAACCGCGAGGGACACTCAAGGTGAGCGCCACACCGTTCTTTGGCGCCTATCACCTCGCCCCGGCCATTGCCGCGTACACCGAGGTCTACCCCGACGTGAACGTGGAACTGGTGCTGCAAGCGGGCTACGTGGACCTGATCGAAGAAGGCTTCGATCTCGCCATTCACCTGGATGAACTGCGCGATTCCAGCCTCATCGCCCGCAAGCTGGGCAGCTCCCAGCGGGTGGTGTGCGGCGCGCCGCATTACTTCAAGAAGCGCGGCACCCCCAAGACGCCGGACGATCTGCGCAAATTCAACTGCTTGGTGAACTCCACCCTGGCGCCCCGCGACCAATGGCAGTTCAGCATCCCCGGCGGCGAGACCACCGTGGTCCGGGTGACGGGCACCATGCAATCCAACGTGGCCGACGCCCTGCGCATGGCGGCGCTCAGCGGGCTGGGGCTGGTGCTGCTGCCGACCTACATGGTGGGCCAGGACATCCGCAAGAACCGCTTGCAGCCGGTGCTGACCGACTACGTCCCGTCTCCCCTGGAAATCCACGCGGTCTACCCGCACCGCAAGCATTTATCCGCCAAGGTGCGGACCTTCGTGGACTTCCTGCATGAGCGCTTCCATCCCAAGCCTTATTGGGAAGAATGGACCCAGGATGAATAACGTCGAGGTCGAACGGAAATTCTTGGTGAACGACGCTGGCTGGCGGGAGTCCGTGCGGGAATCCGCCCGCTTCCGCCAGGGCTATCTGAACAACGAGGTCCAATGCTCGGTGCGGGTCCGCGTCTCCGGCGACAGGGCTTGGCTGAACCTCAAGAGCGTCACCATCGGGGCGCAGCGCCACGAGTTTGAATACGAGATACCGCTGGCGGACGCCGACCAAATGCTGGACATCCTGGCCCGCAAGCCCTTGATCGAGAAGACCCGCCATTTCGTGGACGTGGGGCCACACACCTGGGAAATCGACGTGTTCGAGGGCGACAACGCGGGGCTGGTGGTGGCGGAAATCGAACTGGCATCGCCCGACGAGCCATTCGACAAGCCCGCCTGGGTGGGCGAGGAAGTCACCTTCGACACCCGCTACTACAACACCAGCCTCTCCATCAATCCTTACCGGAACTGGCGGGCTTGAGCTTGATCCCCTCGCCCTGTGGGAGAGGGAGAAATCCAATCCGTCCCGGCTCCTTAAACCACCGTTATGGACATCTTCCTGTATGCCGCCTTGATGGTCGTGGCTTCCGGCATGGTGGCCCTACTCATCGGACGGAGACTCCCCAAGACCCACCTGGCCGTCAGCCGCATCCGGCTGAATGCGCCGCCCGAACAGGTGTTCGCCATCGTGTCCGACTTCGAGTCCTATCCCACTTGGCGACCGGGGCTGGACCGGGTGGAGCGCGGTCCCGACATCGACGGCCTGCCCAGTTGGTTCGAAGTCTGCGCCAAAATCAGCCGGGTGCAGTTCCACGTCGTCGAAAGCCAGCCCCCGAAGCGGCTGGCAACCCGGATTGTGGATGACAAGCTAACGCTGTCGGGCCTGTGGATTTACGACTTCCAAGCCAGCGACGACGGCACCCTGCTGACCATCACCGAGCGGGAAAACATCCATCCTCCCCTGCTGCGCTTCTTCGACCGATTCGTGCTGTCCTATCACGGCGTCATGGACGTTTATCTGATGGCCCTGGCGAGGAAGCTGGGCGACCCGACCCAGCCGGAACACCTGAGCCTGAAGCTCGGGGACGACGGCCCGGCCCCTTAACACCGAATCCGCCGGGAGCCGCCCGGTTCCGCCTACCCCAATCATTATGCTCGACCCACGCCAGCCTCCCACCAAATCCCAATTCCTCCGGCTCGCCACCTGGTTTGAGGGCGGCTTGATCCTGGTCGCCTACGCCCTCGGCTGGCTGATGTCCGTCGATCCGCTGGCGCATGTGGCTTTCGATCCCATGGCCTGGGCGTGGGGCGTTCTCGGCATGCTGCCTTTGTACCTCTTGTTCGCGCTGAGCTACACCTACCCGCTCGGGGGAATGCGGCAGATCAAAAGCTTCCTGGTGGACAAGCTTGGGCCGTTCCTGGAAATGTGCCGCTGGTATGATCTGCTGTACCTGGGCTTTCTGGCGGGGATTTCCGAGGAAATCCTGTTCCGGGGCTTCGTCCAGCCCTGGCTGGAGCGGGACTGGGGCTGGCTGGGCGGGTTGGTGTTCAGCAACATGATCTTCGCCCTGGTTCACTGGGTCACGCCGCTGTATGCGCTGCTGGCCGGGCTGACCGGCGTTTATCTGGGGCTGGCGATGGATGTGGGCGGCGAGCGGAATCTACTCCCGCCCATACTCATCCACGCCTTGTATGATTTTCTGGCCTTCCTGGCGGTGGCCCAGAGCTACCGGCGGCGCCAAGTTTCGTAAGGGTGGGTTACGGCGCACGGTAGTCTGACCGGAAATCGGAAGCCCCCCAGAATGTACGCCTAACCCGCCTTACGCGGATCGAGCTTCCCAATCTCTTCCCAACCGCAAGCCCTACCGCCCGACGCTACGCCCTCCCGGCGGGTTGGATTTCTCGCCGCGCCGCTACCCAGCCCATAAACAATTCCCCCTTCAGGCGGAACCCGCCCCGTCACGGTCAGACCTAATAGCATCCTTGCGCTAAACTCCCCCCTTGTTCAAAGTCCATCCTGCGCCGGAGCGCCAACCCCCATGCTAACGGACTTCCTGACCTCACCCGCCCTCGGCAATCTTGTTCCCCATGGCACCTGCCTGCTTTGGCAGCCGGGCCTGTTGTTGCTCCACGCCGTTTCCGACGGACTCATCACCGCCGCCTATTACTCCATCCCCGCCGCGCTGATCTACTTCGTCAGCAAGCGCCCCGACCTCAGGTTCCGTTGGATCTTCGTCCTGTTCGGCGTCTTCATCCTCGCCTGCGGGACCACCCACCTGATGGAAATCTGGACCCTCTGGCATCCCGACTACGTCCTGGCCGGATTCATCAAGGCGATCACGGCCCTGGCCTCGCTGGGCACCGCCGCCGTGCTGTGGCCGCTGATTCCCCACGCCCTGGCGCTGCCCAGTCCCGCCCGGCTGGCCGAAGCCAATGAGCGACTACAACGGGAAATCGAGGACCGCAAGAGTTCGGAGCAACGCATCCGCCAACTCAACGACGAATTGGAGCGGATGGTGGAACAGCGCACCTCGGAACTGCTCGCCACCAACCACCGGCTGGAGGAGGAAATCCGCGAGCGGCAACGCTTCGAGGCGTCCTTGAGCGAATCGGAGAACCGCTACCGGACGCTGTTCGAGCAAATGCCGGACGCCCTGGTGCTGGTGGACGCCGAGACCGGCCACATCGTCGACTTCAACGAGAAGGCCCATCAGAACCTGGGCTATGCCAGGAACGAATTCCAAGCCCTGCGCCTCGAAGACATCGACCGCATCGAGTCCGCCGCCGGCGTGGCGCACCACATCGCCAACATCAAAGCGGTGGGCAGCGAGCTGTTCGAAGCCGAGCATCGCACCCGCGATGGCGAGATCCGCCACGTTCGGGTCAATGCCCGCATCGTGGAAATCGCCGGGCGGCAATTCATCCAGTCCATCTTCACCGATGTTTCCGCCTACAAGCAGTTGGAGCTGGCCCTCCGCGCCCAGCAGCAAAAACTGCGGCGGGCCAAGGACGCCGCCGAGGCCGCCAACCGGGCCAAGACCGAATTCCTCGCCAGCATCAGCCACGAGTTGCGCACCCCGATGAACGCGATCCTCGGCTACACCCAGATCATGCAGCGGGAGCCGCCCGCGAGTCCGAAGCAGGCCGAATTCATCGATTCCATCCGCCGCTCCGGCACGCACCTCATGACCTTGATCGACGACCTGCTGGACCTGTCCAAGATCGAATCGGGCAAGCTGGACATCGCCCGCTCCATCTTCGGTCTGGCCGAGTTCCTGGACGGCATCGCCGAGATGTTCGTGTTGAAGTCGCGGCAGAAGGGCTTGCGCTTCCGCTTCGAGAAGACCGAGCCGCTGCCCGAGTTCGTGTTCGGCGACGACAAGCGCCTCCGCCAGATTCTCATCAATCTGCTCAGCAACGCGGTCAAGTTCACCCAGGCCGGGCGGGTGGAATTCCGCATCACCCACGAGGGCGAGACGGGCCGCTTCGAAATCGAGGACACCGGACCCGGCATCGCCGCCGAGGATGTGGACCGCATCTTCGCGCCCTTCGAGCGGCTGGAATATCACCCCTCCGGCGAGGGCAGCGGACTCGGCCTCGCCATCAGCAAGCGGCTGGCGGAGTTGATGCAGGGCAAGCTGGACGTCGTCAGCACGCTCGGCCAGGGGAGCTTGTTCCGCATCGCGATTCCCTTGCCGAGAGTCGCGCAACCCGTCGCCCGCCCCCACCGCAAGCAGCCGGTGACGGGCTACCGGGGCGACATCCGGCGGATTCTCATCGCGGACGACAATCCCGACAATCTCACCATTTTGGCGGCGGTGCTGGAATCCGTGGGTTTCGCCACCGACACCGCGACCAACGGGCGGGAGGCGTTGGAGAAATTCGGGGCGTTCGCCCCGGACCTGGTGTTGATGGACTTGGCGATGCCGGAAATGGACGGGACGGAAGCCACTCAACGGCTGCGGGCCACCGAGCGCGGTCGGGCGGCCAAGATCATCGCGGTCACCGCCAACGCGTTCGAAGGCACCCGGCAGATTTGCCTGGCCTCGGGCTTCGACAATTTCATTTCCAAGCCGCTGGACATCGACGATTTGCTGGACTTGATTCAGGCCACGCTGGGCTTGGTGTGGGATTACGAAGCGGATAGTTCATAAATCCAAACTTATCCCACCGATAAAAAAGTCCAATTTTTCTTATTTCCCTGCCTTCGCCATACTGTGTCCCAAGTTCGGCCCCCAAGACAAATAGCTCAGGGTCTTGGTCAAAGCCCGATTTCCTGTTTATGTTTACCTCTCCCCTTGAGCGAGTTGACTCCGCCCGGACGCGGAGTTTTTTTTGCCCGCTGCTTTTTCAGTTTTGGCAGAATCCCCGGCCATCGTGACTTAGGAAACCCCAACGATGAGCCTGCACACCCTCGACCGCCGCGCCTTCCTCCCCGCCTTCCTGGCCTATCTGGCTTTCGTCGTCTACGGAAGCCTCGTGCCTTTTGAACTCCGCCCGCACAGCTTCGACCAAGCCCTCCAGGAATTCGCCGCCATCGGCTATCTGGACCTGGGCGCCGCGTCGCGGGCGGACTGGATCGCCAACATCGTGCTGTATGTGCCCCTGGCCTTCTTGGGCTGCGGCTGGGTTATGGGGATGCGTTCGGTGTCCCCGCTCCGGCATCTCGCGGCCCTGCTGGTGCTGGCGTTCTGCGTCGCCGTGGCGGTGGCGGTGGAATTCACCCAGATATTCTTCGCGCCCCGCACCGTGTCGCTCAACGACCTCCTGGCCGAAACCCTTGGCTCCGTCGGCGGCGTCGCTTTGTTCGGGTTGGCGCGGTGGCGGATCGTGCGCCTCTTGGAAGCCTTTCTGGCGGGGGGCCGCAATTCGGTGATCGCGGCGGCGGTTCTGTATGCCCTGCTGTATCTGGCGCTTTCCTTGTTTCCCTACGACTTTGTTCTGTCGGGGCAGGAATTCGCCGACAAGCTGGCCTCGGGCGGTCACGGCTGGTGGCTGGCCTGCGATGGCTCCGGCTGGCTGCGCTGCGCCGCCCATCAGGCCAGCGAGGTGGTGGCGCTGATTCCCCTGGGCATTCTGGTCGCGCTGGCGGCGCCGACCTTAAGCCATCGGCGGCTGTTCCTGATCGGCGCGGGCGTGGGCCTGGCGCTGGAACTCGCCCAATTGCTGCTGGTGTCGGGCGTCAGCCAAGGGCTTTCGCTGGTGTGGCGCGGCGCGGGATTGGCGGCGGGCGCGGCCATCGGGCAGGTTTTACGCCGCTACGGCTCGGCCCCGGTGACGCGGTTGATTCGCCTCGCCATCCCGTTCGCGCTGCTGCCCTACGGCTTGCTGCTGGCGGGCCTGGGCGGTTGGTTCTCGGGCGATTGGATCTCGGTGGATGCAGCGCTAGCGCGGCTGCCGGACATCCGCTTCATGCCGTTCTACTACCACTATTTCACGACGGAATCGGCGGCGATGACCAGCCTGTTCGCCCAGGCCGGCATGTACGCCCCGGTGGGACTCGCGGCCTGGGCCTTGCGCCGGAACCGGCTCGGAGGCGGCGGCGCGGCCATTTTGAGCGCGGCGGTTTGGGCCGCTGTGCTGGCCGCGCCCATCGAATTGGGCAAGCTGTTCGTGCCGCCCAAGCACCCGGACCTGACCAACCTGTTGATCGTCGCGGCGGGCGCGGCGACCACCTGCGCCCTGGCGAATTGGATGGAGCGGGTATTGCTGGGCGGGCCACCGGCCCGGACCCGGCCACGGACCAGCGACTTGCCCGACCTGCCGGATTGGGCCTTAGGCGGCCAGCCGACGGCCCGCATGGACGCCCGCCCCACCACCATAGAACGCTCCATGACCGCGCCGGGCACCGCCCCGCCGCCGGGTCAAGGAAGCGCGTCCTCGCCTTTCACCCAGCGGACGCCCGCGCCTCAAGCCAACCGTTATTCCGCCTCGACCACGCGGGCGGCGGCGCCGTCCTTCCAGGTCGCTTCCCTGGCGATGGCGGGTGCCGCGCTCGTCGTCGCCCTGGCCGGACTCGCCGCCTATCCGGTCGGCGCGGTCTGGCTGGCGCTCGGGCTGCTGGCCTATGGCGGGGTGCTTTGGTATCGGCCCTCGCTGCTGTTCTTCTTGATTCCCGCCCTGTTGCCCGCCTTCGATCTCGGTCCCATCACGGGCCGTCCCTGGCTGGATGAGTTCGATTTGGCCGTGCTGGTGGCGCTGGGCGTGGGCCACGGGCGGCTGGGCCAAATGCCCGTCCAATCCTGGCCCCACCGCGGGTGGCCTATCGCCCTGGGGCTGCTGTGGACGACCTGGGCGCTGGCGACCACACGGGGCGTGTGGCCTTGGCTGGATGGCGGGGATGGACTCATCGCCAGTTCTCATTCGCCCTGGGAGGCTTGGCGGGTGGGCAAGGGGCTGCTGTGGGCGCTGCTGTTCGTCCCGCTGCTGCGGCGCATTCCGGCGGAGACGGCGGACGCGGTGCTGGGCCGGGTGCTGAACGGCTGCATCGCCGGACTCGTCCTGGTGGTGCTGGCCGTGCTGCGGGAGCGCTATGTCTTCGTGGGGCTGGGCAATTTCGAGAATATCTTCCGCGTCACCGGACCCTTCTCCGATATGAGCACCGGCGGCGCTTATATCGAAGCGTTCCTGGCTTTCGGGTTTCCCCTGCTGGCGGCGGCGGTGGTCATGGCGCGGTCCATGGCGGTCAAGGGGGTCGGCATCGTCCTCGCCGCGCTCGCCACCTACGCGATGCTGGTGACGTTTTCGCGGGGGGGCTACGCGGGGCTGGTGACGGGATTGGTGCCGGTGGCGGCGGGCCTGTTCCGGGCGCGGGGCGGCGTCGCGGCGGGGCGGCGGCTGGCGTTGGCGGGCGTGGTGATGGCGTCGCTGGCGGCGGCGGTGCCGGTGCTGTCGGGGAGTTTCGCCCAAGCGCGGCTGGCGCAGGCCGGGGCCGACTTCGCCTTCCGCGAGGCCCATTGGGCGCGGGCGCTCGGCCTCATGGACGATGGCCTATTGACGGCGCTGGTGGGCATGGGATTTGGCCGGTATCCGTCCCTGTACTTGATCCGGGCGGACATCGACCGCCCGCCCGGCACCTATGTCATTTTGAGCGAGGGCGGCAATCCCCATCTGCGGCTGGGGTCCGGGGAGACGGTGTTCCTAGACCAGCGGGTCGCTGTCGAACCCGGCGGGCGTTACACCCTGTCGGCGCGGGTCCGCCAATCGGGCGAGGGCGCGGCGCTGGGTGTGGCCCTGTGCGAGAAGGCGCTGCTGTATTCCTTTGAATGCGCTTGGCAGGAGTTACGTCCCACGGAAGACCTGGGGGATGGCTGGGGCATGGCTTCGGTGGCGGTGGACGCGGGCACGCTGGGCGGCGGCTGGCTGGCCCGGCCCGTGAAGTTGTCGCTGCAAAACCCCGGCTCGGGGGAGTCGGTGGCGGTGGACGATGTGAGCTTGGTGGATGGCGAGGGGCGCGAGTTGCTTGCCAACGGCGATTTCAGTCAGGGCGTGGCCCGCTGGCTGTTTGTGGCCGATCAGGATTTGGCCTGGCACATCCACCAGATGCAAGTGGAAATGTACGTCGCCCAGGGCTGGCTGGGTTTGGCGGCGCTGGCGGTGTTGCTGGCCTGCGCCGTCAAGTCGCTGGGACCGGGGGTTTGGCGCGGGGATTTGCGGGCGGCGGGTCACGCGGGGGCGCTAGTGGGATTACTTACTGTAGGTTTATTGGGCAGTGTCATGGATAGCGCTCGGCTGTCGATGCTATTCTACGTGGGAGCCTTTTGCGCGGGCCTGTTGACATCACCCGGTGGAGATACCCGGCCAGCGCGGCGAATCGTTGGGACACCGGGTAAAAGCGTGACGTAATTCTAAAGTCACGCCGGGGTGGTTCAATTCACAGCCCAATTTGCGATGACCTCACGTCAAGCGCGGGCTGTGGGCGATCCTTTAAATCCTATATTTTGGAGAAGCTTATGAGATCAAAAGTGATTTTAGGCTTGGCCTTGTTCGCCAGCCTGACGGGAGAAGCCATGGCGGCGTGTTCGGGATCACAGATTGTCGCATGCACAGGAGGTGGCGGGCTGAGGAACATATTCAGTGGCAAGCTCGTTTGTGGGAGGCCCGGGGCAGATTACACGGGCAATTCATCCGACCGATGGCAGGAAGCACACGCCGCTTCTGGCGCATGTTCCGGTGGCAACACATCGCCCGCCACCCTAACAGACTACAAAGAAGGACCGGGATCCACCGTGGACCCTTCGGAGACCGTGGGTACATGGAACGTATCGAGCGGTCAAATCGCATATAGCTATACGGGCGGAAGCTCTGCCAGCTATACCATATGGAAGAACGGCACTGTATATAGTTTTTGCAACGGATCAAGCGAGATGGTAAGAGCCTATATCACAAGCGGCACTGGCCCTTGCGGTTCCTATCCCCCCTAATCCGTTGCGCTGGGTTCCACGCCTCAACCCAGCCCGCCGATCTTTAACCCGCCTTTATTGTCCAATCGGAAGAGCGCCCGGCCCCATCCGCCG
>NZ_JBTEKS010000009.1:0-30768 GCF_054333355.1 Methylomagnum sp.
GTGGTGCGAATGGAGAGACTCGAACTCTCACAGGATAACCTACTGGAACCTAAATCCAGCGCGTCTACCAGTTCCGCCACATTCGCACTTTGAATGAACTTGCTATTATAGCCATAATTACACTTACACAACAAGTTATAAATTCCAAGAAGCCCTGTACGCTTTTAGCCGTTCGTCGTTAAAAATAATGCCTTGTTGTTCACACTTCTATCCCAAAATCACAATTCGATCTTTGCATACTACCCACATAGATGTAATATTACCTTGAAGCCAATTCAATGATAAGGGGGTATGAAATGAATATTACACCAACCACCAGCGCAGTTAATCTAATCAATACTGCTCAGCATAAATCAGCCGATGCTGCTCAAGTGATAGCCAAGCTGCCCATACAAAAAGATGAAGTCGGCAGTTCAGAGTTCAGCCCCAATGACATTACCAAACCGGTACTCAGTTTAAAAGAAGCCGAACTGGAAACCTCTGCCGCAGTTAAACTACTTCAGGCCGATAGAGAATCGATAGGATCCCTGCTAGACATCAGAGCCTAACATATCACTCACCGACTTACTAAGACCTCAAAACCCAAGAGCCTTATTTCATCAGCGAATGTATTCAGCGTCTCCACCGACAGCTTCTCCAGCCGACCAGATTCCGGCTGGAGAGACGGTCTCGCAATCGTATACAGCAGCACAGACCTCAGCGCACAACCCTGTACTTTAATATGCCTCAGCAAATCAAGAAATGCGTTTTTTTCTTCTGAAGGCAAACCATGCTTGTCGTAATCCAATAAACATGTTTGTAGCTTTGTCGGACAAAGCTTTGCACAAAGCAGCAGATTCTCCACACTTGCCTGGCAACTTTGACCTGCATTATTTATTAAAGCCCTGCCCTCTTCGGTAGCGCTATCCAACTTAAACCATACTTCCCCACCAAATTTCTTTAGCTTTTTCAGGCCATTCTGGACGCAAGGCCGATGCAGCAAACTACCGTTAGTAATCAATACAAAATTACTCTGCGGCAAAATCCCTGCTTCTGTCGCTACTTCGCCGATCAAAGCCACAGCCTTATCAAAATCCCTTAAGCTGGTCGGCTCGCCATTGCCGGAAATGGCGATGTCGCGGATCACCCGCTGGCTTTCCGGCGGTTGGAATAGCTCGAAAAAATCCCCGTGCAAGGCATCGTCCAACAGGCCGCGCAATTCATCTTCCAGCACAGCCAAATCAATCTCCGGGGCCGCGCCGCGTATTAAATCCGGCACCTGGCAATAGACGCAACGCCAGTTGCAGGCGTTGTTGGGGTTGAGGTTGACGCCGATGGACAACCCCCCGGAACGGCGGGAAATCACCGGGTAAACATAGGTCAGACCGGCGCTGTCACGGTCGTGGTTGGTGGTGGTGAGTTTAGGCATGGCGGTTATGCAAAGACTTGGTTTTATAGGATGGGTGAAGCGCAACGAAACCCATCCTGCCACCCCGCCCGTTGCGATGGGTTCCGCTACGCTCCACCCATCCTATAGGCTCTAATTCCTATCAGCAAAATTCTCAGAACCTTAACCAAAGGCTCATCCAGTGAGCCACCGTGGCGCGTAGACTATTAGGTGATCCGCCGAAATTCGCAAACCAATCGGCGGCGGTGGGTGATCGATACAAACTTTAACATCGGAGCTTGATATGAGCATGAATGCCTTTTTCAAAGCGTTTACCCAGGAAGAAATCGACGCCATGGCAGAGGATGCCGAGCAGCGGGGCGACGAGCTTACCGGGGAATCTGACTCCTTGATTGACCGTTGGGTTTTGGGCGATGAGGAAGCAGACGACGCTGACGAAGAGAAATACGCATTCTCAACGGATATTGAAAATGCTTGGGATATTCTGGACAAGCTTTTGGAGGGAGCCGGGCTAAATGGCGAGGGCACACGGGTTGATAATGCGCTCTACAACGGCTGCATTTTGATTTCATCGGATGAGGTTAAAAAGCACACCCAGGAATTATCCCAATGGACCGAGGCAATGGTATTGGAGCGTCTGCAAAATCTGGATGAGGATGCGGATATATACCATATTGAATTCTTCAAGGAAGAAGATGGTGAAGAGGCGCTTTTGGAGAACTTCAATAACTTGGTTGAGTTTTATACGGAAGCGGCGGAACGAGGGTTGGGGGCGGTATTTTATTTGGCCTAGGGTTTGGCTTATAGGATGGGTGGAGCTTCGCGGAACCCGTCATGCCGACCAGCCCAAAGGAATGGGTTTCGCTACGCGCCACCCATCCTATAAAAATCTTTATTTCTCCCACTGATACAGCAAATCCCCCCCGCTATATTCGCCCGTCTCGGTCTGAATCTTCCAATGCTTGCTCAATTCATACCGCACCCGGAACACATAAGCCGTCTGGAATAAGCCCATGCCATACTGTACATACAGCCGGGGCGTGAGGTATTTGCCGAGGAATAGCGCGGCGCTTTGCGTGCCCGAGGCGGTGGACGTGGCACCGCCCAGATAAGGTTGGGAAAACCCCCCGGTATGCAGCGAACTCTGCATACTAATATCGACAAACCCGCCCAGTCCCAGACGACTGCTGACCTCCTTCGCCAGAAACACCCCCGCCGAGCCACCCAAGGACGCCGCCGCGCTTTGCAGCATCCCGCCCTCCTGTTGGGAGGCGAGGCCGAACGGCTTGCCCGTCACCAGATAGGCCAGGATGTCGGTCTGGGACATGGGCTGGTCGGAATAGAGGGTCACGCTGGGTTTCTGCGCCGTGCCCAGCACCTTCGCCCCCGCCGTTATGTCGTCGGTCTTGCGGGTCACGCTAATATCCAAGCCGGGATTGTCCACCGGGGAATGGGCGAACAACAGCCGCCCATCGTTGATGTCCAGCTCGACCCCGTAGATTGAATATTTCCCGTCCCGCACCACGATTTGCCCCGTCCCTAGGGCCGGACCCTTGGGCGCTTGATCCACCAGCACATGCCCGTCCACCCGGCCCTTGAAGCCCGCGCCCTGCACCCGAACCTGGTTGCCCAGCACCACATCCACATGGGTTTCGATGGGAAGCGCGGTTTTCTCCGGCGGCGTCTTGGCCCCGACCATCACCACGTCTTCGGAGGGCTTCACCGTGCCGGTTTGCTCAGGCAAATGGAGGGAGGCTTCCGGCACCGTCACTTGGCCTTTCAAGACGAGCGTGCCGCCCTCGAAGCCGATGCCCAAATCGGGCGAGACCCACGCCTTGGCTTCCGGGATGTCCGCCGCCAGGAAGCGGTTGCCCTTGATCGTCAGGTTCACCGGCCAGCCAGCGGCTTCGCTGAGGGTCGCCGTGCCGTCCAAGCGGATTTCACCTTTCCCGGACACCGCCCGGCCCTGTAGCGTGACTTGGCTGTCGGTGTGGGTCACGGCTTCCAGTTTGACTTGGCTGATTTGGATTCCCAGGCGCGGCACGCCGAACCCGGCCTCGGGCACGGCAGCATGAAGCGCCAGCACCGGCGATGCCAGCGTGCCGTTGAATTGCAGGTCGGCGTTGAACGCGCCCTGCACATGGTCGATGTCCTCGACGAAGGGGTCGAGGATGGCGAGGTTCGCCAGCCCCACTTGAATCCCGCCCGCCAGCGCCGCTTGTTTGAGGCGATCCGGGTCCAGCGGTCCCGCCAACTGTGCCCGTCCGTGGAGGGAGGCGAAGCCCGGTTGTTCGGCGTCCAGCGTGATGCCGGTGCCACGGCTTGAAACGTCGGCCCGCAGCGCGAGGGATTCCGGCGCGAAGCTCAGCGTGTTCTTGCCATCGCCGCGATAATCCAGCCGCGCCCCGGCCACCGTCAGTGCCAGTTGGCCCTCGCCGACGCGCCCGCCCTGGCCGGAGAAACTCGCCGTGGCTTGGACCATGCCCGCCACCGCCACGGCTTCCGGCAAATTGGCTTTGAAGCGGGCCAGCGGCAAGCGGGAAAGCTCGGTGGACAAGCGCCAATCGCCCGCCGCGCTGAATTTCGCTTGCAAGCAAGCCTCCGCGCCTTGGCTGTCCCAGCAGGCCAAGCCCAACGCGCCGCCGGCTTTGCCGAGTTTCAAGGTGGTCGGGCGTTGCAAGTCCCAGCGGCCCACGGGCGGAATATTGAAATCGAACTGGCTAAGCTGGCCCGCCCAGCTATCAGCAATCACACCGCCCTCCGCCGTGAAATCGAGCGATGCGGGGCTAAGAGCCAAATTAACTTGCCCCGTCAGCCGATGCTTGGCCCGCGTGCCTTGCCCGGCCAAATCCGCATCCAGCCGTTGCCCGCCCGCGCTCACATCCTCGGCGGAAAGCTTGAAGGCGAGAGGCGAATCCGGCTGGAGACCGGCCTTCAGGTTCAGCGTGAGTTGCGCCGCGCCGTTGCCGTCGTAGCGCAGGTTTTGGGCGGTCAGTTCGGCGTCGATGGCGGGGGAATCCTGCGGCCCTTGCAGCGTGCCCCGGCTGCTCAGCTTGCCCTTGGCGCCGGGCAGCCATGCGCCTAAGTCGTCGGCCTTGAGCGTCCAAGCGAAATCCAGCCGCGCTCCGAGCGTGCCGTCCACCGCCACGTCGACGCCCGCGCCGTGTACCCGCACAGCGCGGAAAGTCGTCCGGTCCCGTTCCACGCCGATATTGCCGGTGGACTCGACCCGCTGGTCCCGCAGCTTGCCGTCCAGGTCGAAGCGGATATCCTTGAGATTGCCCGACACGGCCAGCGTGCCTTCGGGGCTGCGCCACGCGGCCTTCGGTTCGGGGGGCCACAGCAGGTTTTTCCAGTGGGCCGCGATATTGAATTCGGGCGCGTCTCGCAAGTTCGCCGCCTTGCCGTCCAGGACGAACTCGGTCCCGGTGCGGGGCAGAACAAGCGTCAGCGTTTCGACGACGACGTCGCCCGGCTCGCGGTAATGGGCCTTGAGTTGGCCCCGCGCCACGCCCACGTCGGGAAGGTCCGCCGTGAAATCGCCAGTGACCGAAGCGGTGGCCAGCGTGCCCTGTCCTTGCAAGCTCAAGGCGAGGGGCCAGGGCTTCCAGCTTGGATCGAGTTTCGCCGGGGAGAATTTCGGCGCGCTCGCCCGCGCCGTCCAGGTCAAATCGGCCAGGGGATTGTCCAGCGTCACGGCCAGTTCCGCCGGGAGCGGGGCTTGCAGAGTTTGCCGTAGGGTCAGGCGTCCCGGGTCGCCGGAGACCGTTCCCGCGCCTTGAATCGGTGGCTGGTCCGGCAATGTCAGCTGCCAGCCGGTTTTCAGGTCCACCGTTTTTGCGCCGGAGAACTCCACCCGGCCCGCCACGTCGGCGGCGACTTGCGGCATCGCCAGCGCTAGGCGGTCGATCCGCAAGCCTGCCTCCCCGAGGAATAGCGCGGTCGTCAGTCGGTCGATGTGGGTGGGTTCGGCCTCGGCGGCGGTGCGGATTTCGGCGCCGATTAGCTCGAAATCATCCACCGCGATTGCCAGCGGCAATTGCAACTCAGGCCAGGCGGGCGGTTCTTTCGACTCGCTTTTTCCGGTGGCCAAGACGCGCAAGCCTTGAGCCTTGATCGACCGGAAGTGCAGTCGGCGTTCCCAAAGGTCGGCGGGTTCCCAGGTCACGGCGAGGCTGTCCAGTCGCGCCTCGGCGCTGGCGTCCCGGTAGGCGATGCCGTTCAAGGTGAAGCCATCCAGCAGGGTTCCCGTCGTGCTGTCCACCGCCACGCCCGGCACATGGGCGGCGATTTCAAGGGCCAGCCAGCGCAGGCCCGGCTCGGTGGCTGTCAGCCAGAGGAGGGCGATGGATAGCGATAGAAACAACAGCAGTAGCGAGGCCAGAAAACCGGCCAAAAACCGATTTATGCCGTTAGCCATGGTTAAAGCAAACAAAGTCGGTGAGGGGCGCGGTTCGCACCGTAACAGACCGCCATTGATTTTTCCCGTGTCTTGTTTTTGCCGGGAAGGGCGGGGCCGCTAGGCGTCGAGATGATGAGTCCGCCGCCTGAGTGGCTGGCGGTCTATTGGGACGTGTGGGAGGGGAGGAGGGGTGTCCTCAAGTTCGCCTACCCGGCGGGTTCGCAAACTTGAGGATTGGCAGAATCCGCTTAGGCGGCGGCGAGCTTGACGGCGTCGGCCAAATTGCGGGCGAGGTAAGCGCGTGCGGTCTCCACGATGCCCCCTTGCGAGGCGCGGGGGTAGCAGTCCGCATAGAGTCCGATGGGCGCGACGATGTCGTTCCGCAATGCCTCTGGGCAGGTGTCGACGTTGTCGAAGGAGCCGAGGTTCTCCTGCGGCACATAGCTCTCGGTGGGCAGCCCTTCGGAGAAGATCACGGCGTGCTTATCCAACAGGACGTGGTAGTAGGTGATGGACTCAAGGTCCGCGTCCCTGATGATGTTCTCGCCATTGACCAAATGCTTGGCGGGGATCAAATGGTTTCTGAAGAACACCGCGTGGTCGGGTGAAACCCACAGGTCGCGGGCGGGCAGTTCAGGGCCGAAGGCGTGGCTGGCGATACGGATGGGTTGGGATTTAAAGGGGAAGGTGCCGTTGGCGAGTTTCCCCTCCACCCGATGGCCCAGCCAGCGAATGGCCTGCCAGCCATTGTTGAGGGTTTGCACCTCATCGCCCACTTGCAATTCTTCCACGGCGCGATAGCCCGAACGGGTCAGGAGGCGGGTGCCCGCCAGGAAGCAGGGGGCGGTCGCATTGTTGTCGCCGAGGACGAATGATCCGTTGTCGAAGGCATTCAAGGTGAAGACGGCGGGCCCGGGGTTAGCATTGGTAAAACCAAAACCGGTGCCACCGCCTGATCCTCTTTCGCAAACTAAATAGAACTGCCCAGTAGTTTCGCTCTGAACCAACGCGATTTCGATGTTGGCCGCCGTGCCGCCATTATTGGTGCTGATGGTGAAAAGTCCGGACGCCATCAGACTGAACGGGCCGGAGTCTGTGTTGAGGGTGCCTCCAGGAGTGTCCACATAACCGATGCTGCCGGCCCAGCCGCCATCTACGGCGTCGTTCCGGGCGCTGAAAAGGGCATTGGTGTTTGTGCCAGCGTTGGCGTTGGTGGGGTTAGCGAGGACGGAGGTCATATCCCAGCTAGATTGGGAGTTGCCGCCGCCATTGTTAAAAGTGACATTTTCGACCCGGATGACAGAAGAATAAGTTGTTCCCGCTGCTATAGCCATGATGAGTTCCTCTTAAAAAAGCTAAGTGGTGAGGGGGTAGTGTGGCGTCGCTCTCAAAGATGAATTCCGTTTCTCGCCGTTCAATATAATGGACGAACAATTTCGTGCTTCGTCTCGATCCGTGGGCATAGCGGCGACCTGCTTCCTTGCTTGACAGTTACGATTACCATACTAAAACAGGCGGGTAGAGCCTTGCAAGGTTCGATAAAAACAATGGCGGCAATCGATGTCGTTGCCAATATAATAAACGCATGTCCTTGCCGGATAATGCGAGTAAATAGTTGACATGGGTAAGCTTTTTCAGGGCTGGCGGGCTGAGATGTATCTCACCTGTGAAAAAAGCGGGGTGGAGACTGTGGGTGGAAGGGCCGCTAATATAGGGTGGCGCTTCGAGTGGGTAGCGACTGCGATTGATACATGATGCCATTTAAAATTTGTTTGGTAGCGCCGCGCCAACCAGCGGCGGTTGAGGTCTATCAAAAGCTTGTGCGGCTGTTGGCGGGGGACCGGGAGTCGATAGAGACCATCCTCGTCAACCCGGAGGAAGGCCGGACGTCGAAACGAACGGTGGGCCAGAAGGCCGCGTCAAGCCACGGGGGGAGTCCCCTTAAAAAAGTGACTGCCGATGTGTTCGTCTGCTGGGACGCGCCCACCGTTGGCAAGGTGTTGCGGCAGCACCGGGAGCGCCCCGTCGTGTATGGCGTCACCCTGCGTGATGTGCGGCAAGGCGCCGTTCCGATCCATCCCCGGATCGTGGGCTATCTCTCCGACGGCGGTTTTCCTCGGGCGGTGTTGACCGAGGCCGGCATTCCCTTAAAACAGCAATTCAGTTTTTCCGCCTGGCTGGGCACGGGGGACACGCCGCCGCCGAGGCGGGCGTTCAGCGGTGGGCGGCACAGCGTTCTTCTGATTGCCGACGATCCCGCCTTAATCGCGGCGACCCAGGGTGCCTGCGAGTTGCTGTGGTTCCGGCTGGAGCTACTGCCGCCGAGCGCGGCGGCGCAGGCGTGCCCGGCGGAGTTCTACAGCCGCTACGATTGCGTCATCGCCGCAGGCCAAGCGGCGTTGCGGGCGGCGGCGGCGGGCGTCGCCGTGATCGTCGCGGATGGGCGGGGCACCGCCGGGCGGTTGAGCCAGGATAATTTGCAGCGGGTTCTGGACGCCCACGCCGGACCGGCCTGCTTCGATAGCCCCATCGGTGCCGAGGTGATCCTGTCCGCGCTATCCGATGGCGCGGGTTTAGGCCCGACCGGACTCAGTGAGCCGCTTTACCAAAGCCACAGCGAATCCGCACGGGCCCGCCAATTGGTCGGCTGGCTGCGGCAAGCGGTCGTGGCGTCCGATCCCGTCCCGGACGACAGGGGGGATGCGCCGCGTATGCTCGACATCTCCGCGCCTCCCCCCGCCGCCGGCCACCCCGAGAGCGGAGACCATGGCGCGGATTTGGCCGTGCGTGGCCACGATGCCCATCCGGCCAGCGAGGTGTTGGTCGATGTGGCCGAGCCGGAAACCGCCGCCGCCACCCTCCCGCGACTGCCCTTGAATCGCCGCCTCCGCGTCAGCGACGAGCCGGATTTAACGGGGCTGTTCGGGGAAGGCTGGCATCGGGAGGAGTCCTGGGGCCGCTGGACCGGGAGCCGCGAAGCCGTTCTGCATTTCATGGCCGAGGCCAGCGAGGGGGGCGAGCTTGAATTGCTGCTCCACCTGCACGCCTTCCTGTCGCCCGTCAGCGCTTTCCAGCGTGTCGTCGTGAGCGTGAACGGGCATTGGCTGCTCTGCTGGAAAGTGGACCGCCAATCGAAGGATGCCCCTTTTTGGTTGCCTTTATATCCCGAGCTCTCGGGCGAGGATGGCGCTTGGCGAATCCGCCTGTTCCTGCCGGACACCGACACGCCCCGGGCCTGGGGTCCAGGCGATTGCCGCCAGCTCGGGGTGGGGCTGGCCGGGCTGGAGCTGCGGCGGGCCGCTGCGACCATCGGACCCCCGCCCGCGCCGTGCCTGCCGCTGGATCGGCGCATCCCCGCCAGCACCAAAGACGCTCCGGCGGGCTTGTTCGGCGAGGGCTGGCACCGGGGCGAGGCCTGGGGGCGCTGGTCCAAGAGCCAAATGCCGGTGCTGCGCTTCCGCGCCGAAGCCGAGGCGGTCGATCAGGAATTGCTGCTTCATCTCTGCGCCTTCCTGCCGCCGGGTCGGCTGTTCCAGCGCGTCATCGTCAGCGTGAACGGGTGGCCCTTGCTGTGCTGGAAAGTGGACCGCGAGGCCCGCAAGAGGCTGGATCGCAAGGCGTGGGACGCGCCATTCCGGCTGCCCTTGCCCCCGGACCTGCGGAGCCATGACGGCGTGTGGCGGGTCAAGTTTGATCTGCCCGATGCCGAACTCCCCACAGGCTGGGGCCAAAGGGATGTTCGCCAGCTTGGATTGGGGCTGGCCGCCCTGGAACTGCGGCGGGCCGACGAATTCGTCAAGCCTTCCGCGCCGCCCCCACTGCCGCTGGATCGGCGCATCCCCGCCAGTGCCGAGCAAGCCCCGGCGGGCTTGTTCGGCGAGGGCTGGCACCGGGGCGAGGCCTGGGGGCGGTGGTCTGAGGGCCAGGCGCCGGTGCTGCGCTTCCGCGCCGAAGCCGGGGCGGTCGATCAGGAATTGCTGCTCCACCTCTGCGCCTTCCTGCCGCCGGGGCGACTGTTCCAGCGCGTCGCCGTCAGCGTGAACGGGCACCCCTGGCTGTGTTGGAAGGTGGACCGCGAGGCCCGCTTAAAATTCGCCCGCAAGGAATGGGACGCGCCGTTCCGGCTGCCCTTGCCCCCGGACCTGCGGAGCCATGACGGCGTGTGGCGGGTCAAGCTTGAACTGCCCGACGCCGAGCCGCCCAGTCAATGGGGCCAAAAAGACGGGCGCCAACTCGGCCTGGCACTCGCCGGGGTGGAGCTACGGCATCCCGCTCCATTCCTTAAGCCCCCCGCGCCGCCGCGTTTACCGCTGGGCCGGTACATTCATGCCAGCGATGCTGAAACCCTGGCGGGCCTGTTCGGGGATGGCTGGTCTTATGGCGAATCCTGGGGGCGCTGGACGGAAAAGGACGAAGCGGTACTCCGGTTTGAAACCGAAACAGTTGATGACGACCTTGAACTGTTGTTTCATATCAATACTTTTTTACCGCCAATCCGCGCATTTCAGCGCGTCATTGTGGTCGTGAATGGATATGCGCGGCTGTGCTGGAAAGTGGACCGCCGCGTCAAGGAAGCCCCATTCCGCTTGCCCCTGCCAAGGGAATGGCGGGAGGCGAATGGCCGGTGGCGGATCGTGTTGCGCTTGCCGGACGCTGATTCGCCCAAGGCATGGGGATTAGGGGACCGTCGCCAGCTTGGGTTGGGGTTATCCGGCTTGGAACTGCGATATACCCGGCCTCCTAAAAATAACGTATCCTATACCAAAACCGACCAAGTATATTTAGACCCTCACCTCTAAGAGCCTCCGTCCATAAGCCTACGCCAGCTATGAAAGGCATGATTACAAATTGCGGATTGCTGAAATGATCCGCGAAAATCCGCGCAGCGGTCATGCCAATTTCGATGGCGGGCTATCTCACCAATACCCCAGAACATTAGCGTCTTCAATAGTCGCTGCCGGGCTACGGGATAAGGTTTTCCGCATGGCGATTGTCCATGGCGCGTGCGCCATGGCTGGGCGAAGCAATGAATTTTCATGGCGTGATTTTGGATGGTCACGGCAGGTCGGGGATGGATGTAAAGCAAAACGTGGTATTAGGGTTTAATATAGCCGATTAGGCACGGCTATATGGCGGCCCAATGAGATCAATATAATTTTGAGGCAACTAATGAAAGCTGAATTCTACGTAGAAACTCTTCAATCCAACCTGATGGTCGCTTGGGGATGGGTTCCTGAGCGCCCGGAACTCAAGTTAGATATATCCGTGATGGTGAATGGAGACTTTGTCGGGAGAATGCGGTGTGACCGCCACCGCGAGGATTTACGGGATGCGGGTCGAGGGGACGGGAATTATGCCATGGAGTTCGAATTTACTGACCCGATTGACGTTAATCGGGATGAGGTGGTCGTTGTCAGTCAGCAATTTGGTGAGATATTCCGGCACACCCCGAAGCGGACCAAATCGTCCAAATCGTCCAGGGCCAAATCGAGCAAGGCGGCTTCCCAGAATGTGGTGGCCGTGCCGGTTATCTATAAGGACGGCGATGACTATGAAATCACCGTTGACCAACTCACTGAGCAGCAAATCGTCGGTTGGTATTTGAAAAAAGACGCCGCCGCCACGGTGGTATTCTCAGGTGGCGCTGGCTTGTTAATCAAAGTTAATGGGGCGCAGGTCGCGCAAGTGGAAGCGAACTTAATCCGCCAGGACGTGCAGAAAGCGGGAGAAGTATTGCAATGCGGTTTTGATGTATCCCTGCCTGCGGCGCTGAGCGCGGGGGACAGAATTGAGCTGTGCGATGGTGTGACTGAAAAAAGCCTGTTGACGGCCCATTACCTTTCCTCCGAGGAAGATATTCAGGAGGGAGAGGATGCGCAGGGGCAGGATGATGATACTGCCGTGGCCGAGGGCGATAATACCGCCATTGGCGAGTCGGCGGAGGAGTCCAGAAAAACCTTGGTTTCCACCGTGGAATCGTTCCTTGATCTGGATTTCGCCTCAATGCGCCAAAATTTAATTGACGATGTTGTGGTGGCCCAGCAGCGTGCCTTGCTAGTTGGGGAGTTGGGGAATGCCAGCGGGCATGATTTAAATAATAAGTTGATCGACATGCTCACGAACATCAAGGCTGAAATCCAGTACTTGAAAGCCGCCTATATCGAATCCAGCCGATACAAAGACCCGGAGTTCAAGATTAAAACCCCGGAGATACCCAAGCGGATCAGGCCGGATGTGCTGGAAGTGGATATGCGTAGCGAAATCACGGGCGGAAATTGGTATCACGCCGAGCCGGATGGCCGGTGGGCGGGGCCGGAAAATTATAGTTCCATTCTGGTGCCAGCGCTCAGCCCCGGACATTATGACTTAAATATTCATGTGGTCGGCGAAATCGAGGCGGGAATCATCAAAGGCACGCTATTGAGCATTAACGGCAAGGACATTGAAGTCCAAGACCGAGATATTGCCATTCCCGGGGTATTGAAAGCCAAGTTCACCATCGCTGAAGGGTATCGCTTTCCTTTCTGGGCGCTTAAGTTTCGGTTTCCCAAACTCGTGTCCCCCACCAAATTTGGCGTGCCCGATCAGCGCACGCTCGCCGTCAGGGTGCAATCCATCCGGTTTTCCAAGGTGGTTGACGCATGAAAATTCTCTGGATATCTCCCACGCCATCGCATCCTCAGGATGCTGGAAACCGGGCGCATATATTCGCCATGGCGCAAAAGATATTGGCGGCCGGTCATCAAGTGACGTTTCTGCTTTATGGTCAGGAATGGGTGACTCCAGAAGCCAAGGCCGAAATGCAAAAGTTTTGGCCGGAATTCGTTTTCGTGCCCCACCGACTTGGCAAGGAGCGCAAGAAGAGCAAGGGCGAGGTTTGGGGAATAGACGATTGGTTTAATAGCGATCTGGAGATTTCCATAAAAACGGTCGAAAGCATGCGCCAGTTCGATACCGTTTATTGCGAATATGTTTTTTTCAGTAAGGCGCTGACTTTATTCCCCAGTTATGTATATAAGGTTCTGAGCTGCCATGATCGCATGAGTGGCCGGGCTGAATTGTTGAAAAAGCAGGGAATACCCCCGGATTTCTTTTACACCACCCCGGATCAGGAAAAAATCGCCTTGAACCGGGCGGATATCGTGATCGCTATTCAAGAGGATGAGCGCAGGTTCTTTCAATCGCTGACTAAGAGACCTGTCATAGAGGTGGGGTATCCCGTTAAGCCTGATTTCCTTCCCGAGCGGCGCTTAGGTCATAAGCTGCGGGTCGGATACATTGGCTCCAATAACTCACTTAACAGAAAGTCCCTCGAAGTGTTCATGGCCGCGTTGCGGGAATTGCCTGCGGTCGCCTCGGGAGTTGAGGTGGTCGCGGCCGGCACTATTTGCAAAAGCCTGGAGAATCATCCTGTGACTTGCCTTGGGATCGTGCCGGAGGAAGCCGATCTCTATAAGGAGGTTGATCTGGTTATCAATCCCATGGTTGATGGCACCGGCCTGAAAATTAAGACCCTGTCGGCCATCCGCCACGGTATGCCTTTCCTCAGCACCGAAACCGGCAGCAAAGGGATACCGGTCGTTTTGGCTGAGCATTACAGCGATTCCATCAGAAAACTGGTGTCCGATCTCGCCGAGGTAGTTAATAATCCCTGGGATAATCTGCCAAAGCTGAGAAGAGAAAGCCTGCGGCTGTTTGATATTTATCAGGAGCGGCAGAATAAGCAAATCCAGAATCTGCTTTTTGCGATGACCACCCGCAATGCGCGGCATATTCGTGAAAAGAAAGTGTTGATGGTGACGGACGTCCCGTTTTGGGAGCCAGGGCTTGGCAATCATGCCCGTATCTTGGCCATGTGCAACGAATTGCGCCGGCACGCGAGTTTGACCGTATTTTTTTACGGCTCGCTGTGGAGGCAACGGGAAGAGTTAATTGCAAAGGTTGGCCTGGGAGGGCAAGTAGTCAGCTATAAGGCCTTCGAGGAGGCGGGCAATAAGCTAGAAAGCAAATCAACCTGCCCTCGTTATGCTGGACTGGCCAGATGGCACCATGAGGTTTATTTTCGCTCATTGAAAGCCTATTTGGACACGACCCCTCACTTCGATGCGCTGATTTTCCAATATATCCGGCTGGCCTATGTCCGTGATGCCTTGAGTTATCCCGCGCTGACCGTGCTTGATACCCATGATTTGATGTCCATGCGGGAGTATCGCTTCCTTTCCCAAGGGCTGCCCCATCATATCTCCTTGACCTTCAGTCAGGAGAGAACATTACTGGAGCGGTTTAATTCGGTCATTGCCATTCAGCACGAGGAAGCGGCTGTATTGGAGTCGACCCTGAGCAAAGCTATACCGGTTTGTTGTCCTCATGGCTGTGAGGTGGGCGAAATTGTTTATGAGGCGAAGGCAGTATCAAAGGAACTTAGGCTGGGATTTGTCGGTGGTAATAGCGATGCCAATTACCTTGCGATTGACTGGTTTTTAAAGCAGGTATGGCCGGTTGTCGGTCAGTTATCCATACATCTCCATATATTCGGGGGAGTATGTCAAAGGTTTACCTCGGTGCCGGAAAAGGTGCATTTGCACGGTATGGTCGAGGAATTAGCCAAGGTATACGCTGAATGCGATGTCATGCTTAATCCAATGATTCATGGTGGGGGCATCAAAATTAAGTCCATTGAAGCGCTTGCCCATGGCAAACCGCTGATAGCCTCACCGGAGGGCGCGGTTGGAATCCACTCACCAGAGGAATCCGGAGTTATTGTGGCGAAAGACCGCGCCGAATTTATTAGTGGCGTGTTGCTGCTCCTGGAAAATCAACGCGAACGGGAAGCCATGGCCGTTGCGGCACGATCAGCGGCGGAAACCCAGTTCTCGCCCGAGAAATGCTTCGCCCCCCTCGTTGAGCTTATTGAGAGTATGTGATGAGCAAGATTAAAAAAATTCTGGTCACCGGAGATATCCTACGGGTCAACGAGCAGGGCAAGCCCACTCAAACCATAAATATTAACTGGCTTTACCATTTGGTTCGCCCCTCGCTTGAGTTGCTGTCGGGCCTGCCAATTTCGCCAGTCGCACTCAGTGGTGACGGTGCTTGCCTGGCTAAACAGTTGTATTCGATCAATCGCCTACCCCTTGGCTTGAATTCTTGGGTGAAGCTTTTTAATAAGAGGCCTAACGCGAGAGAGCAGGCCCTGATTCACGAGGTTTTCCAAGATTCTCTAGTGGTTTCCTTTGAGCTGCCGGAAATCATTAGGATGGGCCTGGAGGAATTGGAAATTCCTTACGTGGACTTCACCATACATCCCGTGCGCTTCATGGATGATCTGGTTTTTGGTCTGCGCAGCAACATTGTGGGTTTGGCGGGAGAAATGCTGGACTCGGTGGTGTATGAGGAGGAAATGCATGTCGCGGCTGGCGTGGCATTGGCGAGTTTGTCACGCTTACCCAGAATAAAAGAATGCGAAGAAGGCGATGACCTGGCGTTATTCGCCTGCCAAACTACGGATGACAAAGTACTAATTAAAAATGGGCGGCTTACCTTGGCGGAGGATTTTCTGGATGACTTCGCGGAACTGTCTGCGGCCCATTCAAAAATTCTGGTCAAGCCTCACCCCTATGCGAAACAGAATAATGTGGTTATAGCTTTGACGCGGCTGTTTCCCAATACTGAGCTGATAGACGCCAACTTTTACCACTTGCTTTCTCACGATAGCATTAGCCATGTATATAGCTTGACCTCAAGCACATCAATTGAAGCCGCCTATTTTGGTAAGATTGGCGTGCATTTGGGGAATTATCCATATGCTTTCTCCGACGAGAATGGTTATGGTGGTCATTACTTGACCATTCGACCGGAAATCTATGCGCCCAAGTTTTGGCGGTCGGTGTTATCGAAGATAAATGTTAATGTGAATGCGGTTCGGCAGATAACACTGCCCCCAGAAAGAAGCCGGATGAGGCGAAGCTTAAGAAACTTCTGGGGGGCTGATATCTTTGAGAAGTTGAATTAAACAGGGTAAGTGCCTCTGAATGTTCATGCTATTGTAAAACTTGACTTTTTCTTCTTGTATGCGATTTCCCTGAGCATGATGTGAGGGCGAAAGGCTCAGCTTAAACATGCCGAATTGATTTGGATTGCTCTCGAGGTAATGATTACTTATGGTGAAAACCGATTGTGCGCATCATTTTACAGAAATAAGCTATGGCAATGACCAACGGGCGCTCTATTTGAAAAGGCGGGCCGATCAGTATCATGAGCGGCTGCTCGTTTCTTTGGCAACACATAATCAAGGCGATAAATACGCTTCATTGGAAGGCTTCTCGAAGTACATTGACGCCGATGTGTTATTTCTGACCGACGCGCATAATAGTTATTATCTTAAAGACGATTTAGGGGATGCATACCTTGCTTTTTTAAAGACCATCGTTCCTCATTACGCCCCTGCGAAAGTGGTGTTCTTTGGCTCGTCGATGGCGGGATTTGCGTCGGTGCGATTCGCGTTTGAGTTCGATGCGAATTGCATCCTCAACAATCCTCAATTCGATCTGGATGTCACCATGGATCATGCGTGGCCAGAACTCAAAAGTAATATACGAAGGATTCCAGAGCGCATGAATATTATGGACCTTCCAGACGGACATAGGCATTGTGCGATATTTCTGATTCACGGCGATCATCCGATGGATCGCGCTAATTTTGAGGCATTCGTGCCGATTTGGTTGAAGCATCCGGGTTTAAAATTAATGGCTGTGCATTGCCCTGATCTAAGTCATGGGTATTTAATACCAAAAATGGCTATATTCAATAAACTCTACAACTGGGTACTCGATCTGCGCGAAACTTTTCCGTTGGCCGGGCACGCGGCGGCTTGAAAAAGATTGGTTGTTTAAAGCTTTCAAATGCTTGGAGATAAACGGATGCGAGTTGCATTAGTTATGAGCCATGCTGATCGTAGTATGGTCGGCGCAATACGAGAAATGACATTCTGCGAGGCGCTGCAAGAAAAGGCGGGAATAGAAACCCGTGTTTTCAGGATGTTTAAAGGCGGGTTTGTCGAGAAAGATATTTTTTTGCAGGGACATGTGCATGTGACCTTTTGCCCTGCCGATGATTCAGCCTTGATTCCGCATCGACAAGTTTCTTCAGTGATGGCCCGTGAACTCGAGGAGTTCAGGCCGGATTTGATAATTTTCAAAGGGCTAAGCTACGAAATCAACCGTTATATTAACGACCACTTCCCAGGTATTCCTTTTGGTTTTATCGTGGGTGGCAGCATCACTGATCGGATATTGAAAAAAGCCAGCTTTGTTTTCGGAGAATACGCCGAGCAATTAAATACATATTTCAGCTCTTTTGTGCGCATGAATCGCGCATTTGTTATGCCGAAATATATTAATTTTGACTATTGCAAAATAGACCGAAAAACTGAAATCAAAGAGTTTGATATTGTTAATGTAGGAAACTTTCATGAAAAACGGAAGAATCAAATTGACCTTCTTAAATTCTCGGAACGATTTAAGATAGCCTTGGTTGGTGCCGCCGGGAAAAAGTATGATGAACTTTTAAAGCTTGCTCCAAATCCTGAAAATGTGAGCTTCATGGGACGATTGGAGCACGCCGAAGTCTTCAATGTGCTTAAACGATCAAAAATTATGGTTCACACCGCGACCATGGAAGGATTGCCTCGTGCCATTGTGGAAGGCATGGCTTGTGGCTTGCCTGTGATTGCCTACCGTAGCACCATCCTGGGTGGCTTGAGCCAGGGCGAGCATGGTTTTCTGGTCGAGCAGGCCGCGTTAGAGCCGGCGGTGGAGTTGTTGCTACGGGATGACCATATTCGGATCGCCATTGGCAACCGTGCCAAACGCTATGTTGAAAAGCATCACGGAGTTTCGGCGATTGGTGCTACGGCGCTAAGCTTCGGAACCTTTTTGCGGTCGTTATAGATACCCAAATTTCAATCGCGTAGACGATGTGAGGATTCAAAATGTCTGATGAAATATTTGAGGCTAATGGCGTCAAAATCGATTTCAACAACCCTTTCATTCATGAAGAAATGAAGGAGGCGCTTCGTAGGGGGGGCTACGAAAGTTTTGAAACAAGATTGGTTAAACGGCTTCTCAAGCCCGGTCACAAAGTTCTAGAAATAGGCGCATGTACTGGATACATCACAATGTTGGCCGCCAAACAGGTGGGCGCTGAGAATGTCTGCACTTTTGAGGCTAATCCGGCCGCTGTTGAGGCCGCATTGAATCATTTTTCGCTCAATAACTTGCCAATTCAGATATTCAACCGTGTTTTGATGTCTCGGGTTAAATTTACTCAAGCACCAGAAACCGTGGAATTGTTTCTGTATAAGTCGCCAGTATCAAGCAGTTTATTTTCATTCAAGGCAAATGCGCGTTCTGTGAGTGTGCCGGTTGGATGCCTTGAAGACGAAATTGCTAAACATGGCGCTAATTTTTTAATTATTGATATTGAAGGAGGCGAGGCGGACTTACTCGAGGACGCTGATTTGTCTTCGATTGATGGAATAATTATGGAAACGCATTATCGCAAGGCTGGGGAGTGGCGGATAAATGAAATGGTTAAGGCGTTATTTGAGAAGGGATTTTATATTGATTTAAGAAACACTCACACGGAAGTTTTGCATTTGTATAAGCGCCCCTTGAGCGAGGGTTGAAAATGATTCTTTGTTGCTTGCTTTCAATTGCAAAGACGCCAAGCTTGAATTGGACAATATGCATTTCAAAATCATGGGCTTTATGGTTTTATGAATAACCCGTATGAGATTGATTTCACGCGGCAGGCAGCAGCTCAATATCTGGCGGCGCTTTGTGGAATTGATATTTTGAACTTCACGTATCCAGGACGAATAGGGGACTTGGATAGGTATGGAAAGCGCGTTGTTTTGCAAAATTGCACGTTTCTGAATTTTTTTCGCGGAGCCGAGCCTGGTCAGTGGGGGCAGGATTTAAAAGAACGCACCCTTGAAGGGTATTCCCCGAGAAACTGGGCGAAACGTTTTGACATCATGAATGAGGACTTTTTTAAGCATAAATATCAAGCCCGCTCTTTGTACTCTCCATTGCATGATCGTGAACTCTTGATCCTCGGGGGGGTTCTTCAGCACCGCTTCCAAATTTTGATTTGTTGTGACGAGTCGGAGTTATCTTTCCTTTTTCTTTTGGGCAAGAACGCCTATGGCATTTACTATCCATCAAAGAATTTATTTTTAAATCTAGATGTTTACATGGAAAAAAATGAAGGGGTATTAAATGCTTTTTTGACTTGGTTTTTGACCCGTCCGCGAGAATTTGCCGCTTGGGTGACGTTGGCAAGAAGTGGACGATTATGGCGTGCCTTTATTATTGGCGATAACCGTCCGGGACATTATATAAGGCAAAGTTTAGCCTACATAGATAAAAACCTAGATGACTTAATATTGCCATTCATTGGCAAAGGTGGTCTGATCGCCATTGTAAGAGATTGGTGTTTTATGGACCCTTTAACCATCCTGCCGGAGCTAAACGCGGCGAATTTGTTGCTACTTACGAGTAAGGATGCAGCGGAGAGTATGCTGGGCCTAGGGCTTGACGTGCATCGGGTTTACCGGCACTCCACTTATAAAGATTCCGAATGGTTGCGTCATCGTCTGGAAATGAGCAGGCTCCGTGAGCTTGATAAGCGACGGCGCTTACAAGTGAATGAGGCAAGACCCGATAAACATCATCGCTTCAAGCTATTAATTTCAATTGATTCGGAGAAGCAGCGGGTCTTGAACCAGGTCGAGGTATTTCGATTTGTGCTGCAAAAATTAGGCTTGGCCTGTCGAGAGCATGGTTTGCAATTGGAGGTGGTGTGGGATGGGTGGACAGTTGCTCATGACATAAGTCCAAAAGATATTCAGGTTATCGATAATATCGAGAGAATTATCGTGGATATACTTCATGACTTTGATATGCCATTGAGCCAAGTTCAAATCTATGGTCGCAGTGCCGAGGCCAAGATTGACGAGGTTCAGGATTGCGATTTAGTTATTGTAACTCAAGGCACGGGTGCCGTTATTCCGTGTTGGTTGTTACAGCGACCTACTATCATATATCATGTGGCGGGCGCTGTATCCGATAGGTCATGTCTTGATGAAAGATACGTTTATGATATTAATTCGGGCGCAATCTTACCTGATTCGGACAGTGCCGCGCTTGTGTTCCATGAGAGGAGGTTTTCAATTGCTCTATGGGGAATGGAGGAGGCGCTTATCCGGGCTGCCGGGAATAAGCTGTCGATTAAGCAAGAATTGCAGTGGGTGACTGAGGATGCCATGGATGCTTAAAGGCAAAATTTTATAGATGTTGGTATTCAATTAACCTTAATTAGGGTTTTTTGCGAAATTTCCGTTATTAACAATCATTGTATAAATTAGGGTGATGTATGGGTAATTATAAGTTAGACGCCATAAGTGATATTTATGAGGTGGAGAATAATTTCTACCTCCGATCCGATCCGTCCCGGTTGGCAAAATTAATTGCCCATTATGAATTATATAAACGTATTCTGAATCTGGCTGGCTCCATTGTTGAGGTTGGAGTATATAAAGGCGCATCTTTGATGCGATTTTTGTCGTTTCGAAATTTCTTTGAAAACGATGCCGCCCGTAAGGTTATAGGCTTCGATGCATTTGGTGTGTTTCCCACATCGAATGTTAGCTCCCAGGCGGATATTGAATTTATTAAAAGGTTTGAACAGAAAGGTGGTCAGGGCATAGCTATTGAAGACCTTGAAGAAGCGATTAAGAAAAAAGGATTTAAAAACGTTGGCCTAGTTGCTGGTGATGTATTTGAAACGGTGCCGACTTTTATCGAACAGGCACCACAAACACGGATTGCCTTGCTGCATCTTGATCTCGATGTTTATGAGCCAACAAAGTTTTGCTTGGACCAGTTGCGGTCACGCATGGTGCCAGGCGGTATTGTTATGTTCGACGACTACAATATGGTTGAAGGTGCCACAAGGGCTGCCGATGAATTGGCACGTGAATCTGGACGGCCTATTGAGAAGCTGCCGTTTTACGAGGTTCCAGCGTTTATCACCATGTGAGAGCCGCCTTTGTACTCTTACTTTCACAAGTTAGTCGAAGAGAAAACCTAATGAGAGTTGTCGCTATCGTTCCGGCAAAAGGTAACAGTGAGCGCATTAATGCGAAGAACCTGCGTGTCTTGGATGGTGAGTACCTTGTCAAGAGAAAGCTGAGGCAACTGCTCGCCTGCGATGTTATTGATGAAGTATATCTGGACACCGAGTCCGAGGAAATTATAAATATATGTAGCGACTTGGCGGTGCGCGTTTTGAAGCGCGACCCAATGTTGGCGAGCAATAGTACCGATGGCCATGAGTTATTTGAAAATAGCTGCCGACAGATACCGGGTGCCGATATTTATATTCAATGTTTGTGTACGGCCCCTTTTGTTAATGAGGATACGATAAGGCGAGGGCTGAAAAAGCTAGTCGATAATCCCCAAGCGGACAGCTTGGTCGCGGTTACCGCCAGTAAATTTTATACCTGGACAGGAAGCGACCCAGATTATGGAAGGGGACGCATTCCTAATAGCGTCAATTTGCCGGTCACGACAGTTGAGGCAATGTCGCTTTATATGATGCAGAGTTCAGCGCCCGACTTTCCAGCCAAAAGGTTTGGTAGGAACCCAATCCTCTTTCCTCTGACACCGACAGAGGCTATTGATATAAATAATGAAGAAGACTTGGACCTTGCCGAAGAAGTATGTGCCGGAAGGCGGATGCGGGAGGTGAATTTTTTTAATGCGATTAAATCGCATCTAACGTCTAGTATGCTTTCTGATCTGACCAAGGATTTGGGCTTTAGCAATTGTGCGCTGCCGGCCTCGATACGGCCACTAGTGCCGGGGCGTATTCTTGGTCGGGCCAAAACGCTTAAGCTGACCGCTCTGGGGGAGCGAGCGCAGCCAAGTGGCGACCAGAATAACAATCCCTCAGAAAACGATAAATGGAAGGGGATTTACGACGCGCTACGCTCTTATGCCTTTCTGCGGACTGGCGATGTGATAGTCGTCTCTACCGAAGTCAAGGATCGGGCTTATTTTGGAGACCTCAACGCCCATCTCGCTGTTAGGAGTGGCTGCCATGGCGTCATTGTGGATGGCCTGACAAGGGATGTCGATGGTGTTGCGGCTTTGGGATTGCCGGTTTATGCCCATGGCCGTTATTGTCGAGATATTAAGTATGAGGGAACAATGGATGCCATGAATCGCCAAGTACAAATTGGTGATGTGTTTGTCGGAAATGGCGATGTCATATTCGCCGATGCCGACGGTGTGGTGTGCATTCCGGCAACCAAATGGGATGTGATTTTAAGCAAGGCAATCGAGCTTAGCCGGAATGAGGCAAGCATTAAGATAAATGCGGCCTTGGGGCTAACTATTGACGAGTTATTGGGGCGGTTTGGGTATTTTTGATTGTTCGGTGATTTTTCAAGGCGGACGAACGGGAGAGGAAGCAGATTTAATGAATGGCTTGAGAGTAGAGAGCGTTTCACGCATTTAATTTGGGTTGTTGATTTTTTGACATGACTGCAAAACTTGGATGTGAGCGACTTGGTGGACCCGCTAGGCTGCTCCTTGAAATTGAAATGGCCCTATAGTGCGACGATGGGGCCAGTCACAAATAGACCCTGTTTTCAGATTTCATAACTTATTAAACCAATCCCATTGGAAAGCATCGCGAGCATGAATAGTCGCAAAGCTCTGATTACAGGCGTCACTGGCCAAGACGGCTCCTATCTGGCTGAACTCTTGCTCGATAAGGGATATGAAGTTCACGGCATCAAACGCAGGACTTCATTGTTCAATACCGACCGGATCGACCACCTTATTAAAGAACCCAATGACAGTGACCGCCGCTTTATCCTGCATTACGGTGATCTTACCGACGCCACCAGCTTGGTAAGGGTCATACAGAAAGTACAGCCGGACGAAATCTATAATCTTGCCGCGCAAAGCCATGTGGCAGTGTCATTTGAAGAACCTGAATATACCGCCAACGCGGATGGACTCGGGACATTGCGGATTTTGGAGGCTATTCGCATCCTGAAATTGCAGGATAGAACCCGGTTTTATCAAGCCTCGACCTCGGAGTTGTATGGCTTGGTGCAGGAAGTCCCGCAAACTGAGAAAACCCCTTTTTATCCGCGCAGTCCCTACGCGGTGGCTAAGCTTTATGCTTATTGGATTACCGTTAATTACCGGGAGGCTTATGGGATATATGCCTGTAATGGGGTTCTATTTAATCATGAATCCCCGGTGCGTGGAGAAACCTTTGTCACCCGCAAAATCACTCGTGCGTTGGCCCGTATAGCCTTGGGTTTACAGGATTGTTTGTATTTGGGGAATCTATCGGCGCTTCGGGATTGGGGACACGCCAAGGATTATGTGGAAATGCAATGGCTTATGCTTCAACAGGATAGCCCGGAGGATTTTGTCATTGCCACTGGCGTGCAGTACAGCGTGCGGCAATTCGTGACGGAAGCCGCAAATCGATTGGGTATCGGTTTGGCGTTTGAGGGCGAGGGAAGTAACGAGATCGCCCGGGTTATTTCGGTCGAGGGTAAACGGGCCAAATGTAAGCCCGGCGATGTGATTGTCAGGGTGGACCCGCGTTATTATCGCCCCACCGAGGTGGAGAGTCTGCTCGGTGATGCCTCCAAAGCCCGCGAGAAACTTGGCTGGCAACCTAAAATATCCTTCGAGGAATTGGTGGCGGAAATGATTGAGTCGGATTATTCCGCAGCCAAGCGGGATGCCTTGGTGCAGATGGCTGGTTTCAACGCTTACAATCATCATGAATAAGGGTATGCAAGGGGGGGCAAGGATATTTGTCGCGTGGCATAGAGGACTGGTGGGTTCTGCGATTGTCCGCCGCCTTGCCGATATTTATGGCACCTCCAATCACGTCATCACCCGCACCCATGACGAATTGGATCTGACCGATCAAGCCGCCACCGATGCCTTCTTCGAGGCAGAGAAACCGGACTATGTGTTTCTCGCCGCCGCCAAAGTGGGCGGGATTCATGCCAATAATACCTATCCAGCCGAGTTTATTCGGGATAACCTCGTTATCCAATCCAATATTATCCATGCGGCTTGGCGCAATCACGTTTCGCGGCTCCTATTCCTGGGGTCTAGCTGCATTTATCCTAAACTGGCCCCGCAACCACTCAAAGAGGAATGTCTGCTGACCGGCTCCTTGGAGCCCACCAACCGGCCTTATGCCCTTGCAAAAATCGCGGGAATTGAGATGTGCTGGAGTTATAACCGGCAGTATGGCACCAAGTTTCTCGCAGTGATGCCTACCAATCTGTATGGGCCAGGGGATAATTATCATCCCGAGAATTCCCATGTGATCCCGGCCTTGATCCGTAAGTTTCACGAGGCCAAGCAGCGCGGTGAGCCGGATGTGGTGGTCTGGGGTTCGGGCACGCCCTTGCGCGAATTTCTGTATAGCGAGGATATGGCGGACGCCTGTGTTCATCTGATGAATCTGCCGGATGAATCCTTCGACAGTTTGCTGGGCAGCGACGAGTCGCAAACCGGACGCTTCGAGCCGCCGCTGGTGAATATCGGGGTGGGCGAGGATGTGACGATTCGTGAATTGGCCGAAATCATCAAGGATGTGATTGGATGCCAGGGGAATCTGGTATTTGATCCCACCAAACCCGACGGCACGCCCCGGAAGTTAATGGATGTTTCACGGCTGAATGGAATGGGCTGGAAGGCCAAAACGACTTTGCGCGATGGGCTTGCCACTGCCTATATGGACTTCCAGAGGAATTATGCCTAGCGATGATGTCCGGCTTGAATCGCTGGCGAATATCCGGCTGGTGATTACCGACGTGGACGGCGTTCTCACCGACGGCGGCATTTATTACAACGCGGAGGGCGAATGCCTGAAGCGCTTCCATGTGCGCGATGGTTTGGGGATGCGGATGTTGCAGGAGTGCGGTATCCAGGTCGCGGTCGTGTCGGGGCGGGATTCGGCGACCTTGCGCAAGCGGGTCGCGGACTTGGGCGTGTCGCTGTTCCGGTTTGGCGTCAAGGACAAAGCCGACACTTGCCGGGGCATCATCGCCGAGGCCGGGGTGACGGCGGAGCAGACGGCTTGCATCGGGGACGACAGTATTGATCTGCCCGCCTTCGGGGCTTGCGGCGTGTCCTTCGCCGTGGCGGACGCGCCGGATTACGTCAAGCGAGCGGCCACGTACAGCCTGCGGCTCAAGGGCGGCGAGGGCGCGTTCCGGGAAGTGGCCGATCTCATTCTCGCCGCCACGGGACACGAAGCGGTGTTTTCCAGCCAGGAAGGCTTCGCCAGCGTCATGCATCGCATGGCCCAATAAACGGTTCGAGGCTTTCCTATCGTGTCCGCGTGTATAGAGTTGACGGGAACCCTGCCGGAAGTCGCCAGGCGGGTGTTCGAGGAACAGGCCAGCGCGTTGCTCGGCTGTGGCGCGAGGCTGGGCTCGGAATTCGACCGGGCCGTGAATCTGATTTTGGAGACCCAAGGGCGGGTCATCATCTCTGGGATGGGCAAGTCGGGCATCATCGGCAAAAAGATCGCCGCCACGTTCGCTTCGACGGGGACGCCCAGTTTCTTTGTGCATCCGGCGGAAGCCTTCCACGGCGATTTGGGGATGATTACCGCGTCGGATGGGGCGATCCTGATTTCCTACAGCGGCGAAACCGAGGAGCTGCTGCGGCTGATTCCGTCCCTCAAGCGCTTCGGAACCAAGGTTATCGCCATGGTCGGCAACCCCGCCTCGACCTTGGGCAAGAACGCGGATGTGGTGCTGGATGTGTCGGTGGAGCGGGAGGTTTGCCCGAATAATCTCGCGCCCACCACCTCCACCACCGTGGCCTTGGTGATGGGCGACGCTTTGGCGGTGGCCTTGATCCAGCGGCGGGATTTTCAGCCGCAGGATTTCGCGGTGTTCCATCCGGGCGGGAGCCTGGGGCGGAGGCTGCTGACACGGGTCAAGGATGTCATGCACCGCGACTTCCCGGTCAATCCGCCACAGGCGGGCATCCGCGATGTCATTGTCTCGATGACCCGGGGCCGACTCGGGTTGACGGTGGTCATGGAGGACGGGCAAATGCGTGGTTTGATTACCGATGGCGATTTGCGTCGCGCCCTGCTCAACCACGAGCGGATTGATGGGCTGACGGCGGTGGACATCATGACCGTGTCGCCACGCACCATTTCCGACGATCTGATGTTCGCCGAGGCCGAACACATCATGCTCAAGACCAGCATCACCGCCTTATTGGCCGTGGACGGGCAGGGGGCACTGAGCGGCGTGCTTAAACTCCAGGACGCAGGTCAAGTGGCCTGAGATTCTCGCTAGAATCGGCCCGCCGGGATCAGTTCGGCGGGTTGGTTTCCCTTCTTAGGCGATTTCCAGGAAAAGACATACCTGTAGAGTGGGTAGAGCGAAGCGAAACCCATCACCCTGTCTCCGGCTCGATGGGTTTCGCGAGCACGCTCTACCCATCCTACATCCAGATCAACTTTGGAAATCGCCTTAACGCGGCTATCGCGTTCATCCATTCCATTCCAGCGACAAGCGAAGCTTCCGGGACGTCGGTGGGCTTGCCAGGCAAGTCTTGCCGGTTTCCGAAGGGGCCGGCGCGGACTTGTGCGCCAGCATTCATAGGGCTTACGCAGCTTTTGGCTTGTGGTCCCGCCCCTTCGACTACGCTCAGGACAGGCTTCAGGCGGTTTTTTGCCGCCTGAAGGCGGGACTACAAACTCTTTAAGCCATTGAATGACAAGGGCTGCGTAAATCCTAATTCAATTTGGACGGAGGGAGCTAGAGGCGGGCTTGGGCCTGCCCGGCGACCGCCGGACAGGCTTGCTCTTATCACCCAGAATGGCGGTTAGCCGTCGTCGCGGGAGCTTTGCTCGGCTGGAGGCTGCTCCGTGGCGGGGGCTGGCTTTCCTTATCGGGGCGGATGCCCCTGATGCTCTTCCTGTTTGGGAGGCGTTGCGGGGGCAGGCTCTGCGTGTGCCGATTCATCATGGGCGGCGACTTCGTCGATTGGCTGAGCGGGCGCGTCAGCGTCGGTTTCGCCACGGTCGGAAGCTTCCACCGTGACTTGGACGGCCTCGGCGGCGGGCTGCTCGGAAGCGGCGACTTCCGTTTCGGCCCCGCCATTGTCGGGCGTTTCCGCTGCATCGGACACGGACACGGGTGCGGCTTGGGGCGGCGCGGGCTGGTTGTTCCCGACATCGGCCTTGTCGGATGTTTCCGCTTGGTCTTGGGCGGGTTCGGCCTGAGTCGGAGCCGGAGCCTCCGTTACGGGAGCCTCATCGCCGAAGGTTTCGGCTTGCGCCGGCGGGACGATCTCGGTCGCGTCAAGCCCGGGAGCTTCGACCCGATCTTGGACGGGTTCGGCCTCGGCTTGGACCTCTGGGCTGATTCCCGTGGCGTCGAGGTCGGACGCTTCGGCTTGGCCCTGGACGAACTCGGTTTGCGGCTGGCCGTCCTGATCGTCGCCGGTCTCGCCCTCCGCCGCGTCTTCGGCAGGGGCGGTCTCGCCGGTCCCGAATTCGCGCTTAATGGAGCGCTTGTCGCGCCGACCCCGACTCCGCCGCCGGTTGAGCGAACGGCGCGGCTCCTGCTCCGGCTGGTCTGCTTCCTGGCTTCCCGTTGCGGGTGTCCCGGCAACGCCAGCCTCCGCTTGATCGACACTCGACGCCAGTGTCTCGCCTTCGGTGGCGGCCGGCGTTGGCGCTACGGTTTCGGCGCTCTCCGCCGAGGTCTCGCTAAGCGCATTCCCTTCACGATCCGACGGCGCCGAAACCACGGCGGGTTCGCTGGCCGACGGTTCCGGGAGGGTGGTTTCACGCGCTTCCGGGGCGGCTTGGGTGGATTCGGCGACGGCTACCTCGAAGCCCAGCGCGGCGACCTCTGCCACCACTTCGGCCTCCGATTCAGCCAAAGCTTCCGGGGATTCGCCGCCGTTTTCACGGCCCTGCTCAGTGCCCCGCGCAAATCCGCCCTCGCCCCGGCGACCGCGCCGCCGTCTGCCACCGCCCCGGCGACCGCCCTCGCGGGGGGGGCGCTCGGCGCTGCCATCCGGTCTGTCCCGGTCCACGTCCGTGGCTCCGTTGCGCGGGTCGGTCTCAAGGACTTCGGGCGGTTCCGCGACCACGGGGGGCGGCGGTGGCGGGACGGGGACCGGACGCGGGGGGCGGGGTTCGTTTTGTCGCTGGGGCTTGTTGAATTCCCGGGGCGGACGGGATTGCTGCGGCGGGCGCGGCGTGGGGGCTGGGCGGGCGGCGGGCGGTGGCGGCGCGGCTTCTGCCGCCGTCGCGGTCTCCGGCTCGTCCTCCGGCTTCTGGCCGGTCAGGATGGTCCAGAACCGCTTGATGAGCCCGCCCGAGCCGGTCTTCGGCGTGTTGTTGTTGGGGGCCGGTTGAGTCGGAAGGAATTCCTTGACGGCGGGTTCCACGCCATTGGTGACGGGTTCATTGAAGAACCTCGGCACGTCGGGTTCCGTCACCGGCTTGGAGATTTGGTAGCTCGGCTTCTTGTCGCCCTCTTCGTCCGCGTCGGTGGAGCGCACCCGCTGGATTTCGTAGGCCGGGTTTTCCATGTGCTTGTTGGGAACGACGATCACCTCGACATTGTGGCGCTTCTCGATCTCCTGGACGGTCTGGCGCTTCTCGTTGAGCAGGAAGGTGGCCGACTCCACCGGCAAATGGGCGATGACCTTGCCGGTGTTCTTCTTCATCGCCTCCTCTTCGATGATGCGCAGCACCGACAGGGCCAGCGATTCGATGCTACGGATCGAGCCTTGGCCGTGGCAGCGCGGGCAGGTCAATAGACTCGATTCGCCCAGCGAGGGCCGCAGCCGTTGCCGGGACATTTCCAACAGGCCGAAGCGGGAGATGCGGCCCAACTGGATGCGGGCGCGGTCCATCTTGATGGCCTCGCGCAGGCGGTTCTCCACGGCGCGTTGATTGCGGGCCGCCATCATGTCGATGAAGTCGATGACGAACAGTCCCCCTAAGTCGCGGAGGCGCAGTTGCCGGGCGATTTCGTCGGCGGCTTCCAGGTTGGTGTTGAGGGCGGTTTCCTCGATGTCGCCGCCCTTGGTGGCGCGGGCCGAGTTGATGTCGATGGCGGTCAGGGCTTCGGCGGGGTCGATGACGATGGCGCCGCCGGAGGGCAGGGGCACCTCGCGGCTGTAGGCCAATTCGATCTGGCTTTCGATCTGGTAGCGGCTGAACAGCGGCACATTGTCCCGGTACAGCTTGGCCTTCTGGATGAACTGCGGCATCACCTGCTGGAGGAAGCTTTTCACCAGCTTGAAGGTGGCCTCGCTGTCGATCAGGATTTCGTCGATGTCGCCGCGCAGATGGTCGCGCAGCGCCCGGATGATGACGTTGCTTTCCTGGAACACCAACAGCGGCGCGGGCTTCTCCTGGGCGGAGCGCTCAATAGCGTCCCAAAGCTGCAAGAGGTAGTTCAAGTCCCATTGCAGTTCCTCGGGCGTCTTGCCGCCGCCCGCCGTGCGGACGATGAGTCCCATGCCCTCGGGGATTTCCAAGTGGCTCATCACCTCGCGCATGTCGGAGCGGATGTCGCCCTCGATGCGCCGGGAAATGCCGCCGGCCCTGGGGTTGTTGGGCATCAGCACCAGATAGCTGCCGGCCAGGCTGATGTAGGTGGTGAGGGCCGCGCCCTTGGTGCCGCGCTCTTCCTTCTCGACCTGGACGATGACTTCCAAGCCTTCCCGCAACAGCCCCTTGATGTCGCGGCGGGTGTATTCCTCGTCCAAGGATTGGCCGAGGTAGTTGGGGGTGATTTCTTTGAAGGGGAGAAAGCCGTGGCGTTCCGAGCCGAAATTGACGAAGGCGGCCTCCAGGCTGGGTTCGACGCGGGTAATGATGCCTTTGTAGATATTGGCTTTCTTCTGTTCCTTCGAGGGTATTTCAATATCGAAATCGTAAAGCTTTTGTCCATCCACCAAGGCAACCCGGAGTTCCTCGGGCTGGGTGGCATTAATTAACATTCTTCTCATTCGGTTGATCCTTTAGCGTTGTTCCGAAGAGCCGGGCGAGCGATTTCATGCAGGCATTTCTTTTTGTGGATCAAACCCGGTGTTTTGATCTTTGCATTTACTCTGCGTGTGGAAATCATGGCCTGACCGGGCGGGTTCATACCCCATCGAGCGGGCCAGGCCACTCGTCGATTCTTCGGGCTGCGCGATACTCGCTTGTCATGGGTCTAGCGATAAAAACCCTTTGTTTAGTAATACGTGCGACCGTAATCCACTTGGCCCGCCGTGGTCGGTCCCGTCGATGCGGGCCGGAAACGCGGTGGGCTTGGGAGGAGCGGCGCGGAATTCGTGCCGGAGCGGCGGGATTCGGCCCCCCGTCGTCAAAGGTGGGAAGCGGTTTTGGCGACTTCCGAAAAAAAGCCTAAAACGGGGTGACAAACGGCCCACGGCACAATACTTCGAATAATGGTTAGCTTGTCCGTCCGCTGGGCCTGGTGATTAATCAGCCGGTGATTCGGCGGTTATTTTTCTTGCCGCCGGATATTCGGCGTGGGGCGGGGCCGGACGAGGACAACCATCGGCAACTATATCAACCTTGGGCGGAAGCATCAATTTACCCGGCGTAACTCGCAGGGCAATCTCGCTATCTCCCCCCTTGACAAGGAGTGAGGTGCATTGAGGGCTTTTTATGTTGCCTGACCCTCGCCCCTATTTTGCCGATTTGGTTGATCCTCGCCGGGAAACCAAGAACAAGCCACACAAGTTGAGCGATATCCTCATGATCGTGTTCTGCGCGGTTCTCGCGGGGATCGAGGGCTGGGTCGGCATGGAGGATTCCGCCATGGAAGAGGATGCCTGGTTTCGTGGCTTCCTGGAACTGC
>NZ_JBTEKS010000010.1:0-30299 GCF_054333355.1 Methylomagnum sp.
GGCAGCGCCCATTTGAATCAGGGAAAAGGTTGGCCATGAAAGCCACCGTTTTTTCAGGCGTAAAAAACTGACCAAGTTGCGATTTTTTATTTGCCTCGGTGTTCCTGGAAATGTATAGCCTTTTTTCCTCGATTGCAGACAGCAATTGTGCGCCTCTTGTTTTAAGCCCTAACTAAGTTTTATACGGCAAAAAGTACTGTATAAATCAATAACCCTAGCCGAATAATTACCCGTGTCAACTTTGCTTTTCAAGCGATTGTCTTATTCCCAAATTGCAAAAAGGCGGACATAAAACCTATGCCCGCCTTTCGACGCCTCTAACTTGGCGGATTAAATCACCCCGCCACCGCCACCTTATCCGCCTGCCTCTGATACCCCTCGATCTGATCGAAATTCATATACCGATAAGTATCCTCCGCCTGCGTCTCAAGGCTATTCATATACCCCATATATTCCTCGAAAGTCGGAATCCGCCCCAGCACCGAGCAAACCGAAGACAACTCCGCCGACGCCAGGAACACATTCGACCCCGCCCCCATCCGGTTGGGGAAGTTGCGGGTCGAGGTGGACACCACCGTGGCCTTGTCCGCCACCCGCGCCTGATTGCCCATGCACAGCGAACAGCCCGGCACTTCGGTCCGCGCCCCGACCTTGCCATACGTGGCGTAATAGCCCTCGCCGGTCAGTTCGGTTTGGTCCATGCGGGTCGGCGGCACGATCCACAAGCGCCCCGGCACCTGCTTCCCGGCCTGTTCCAGGATTTTCCCGGCGGCGCGGAAATGGCCGATATTGGTCATGCACGAACCCAGGAACACCTCGTCCACATGGGTGCCCGCCACTTCCGACAGCGGCTTCACATCGTCCGGGTCGTTGGGGCAGCACAGCAGCGGCTCCTTGATGGCGTCGAGGTCGATTTCGATGACTTCGGCATACTCGGCGTCGGCGTCCGGTTCCAGCAGCACCGGATTCGCCAGCCAATCCTCCATGGCTTTGATGCGGCGGGAAATCGTCCGCACATCGCCATAGCCTTGGGCAATCATCCACTTCAACAGCACGATGTTGGAATGCAGATATTCCGCAACCGGCGCCTTGTTCAGCCGCACCGTGCAGGCGGCGGCGGAGCGTTCGGCGGAAGCGTCGGCCAACTCGAACGCTTGCTCGATCTTCAAATCCGGCAAGCCTTCGATTTCCAGAATCCGCCCGTTGAAGACGTTCTTCTTGCCCTTCTTCTCGATGGTCAGCAGGCCGCGCTTCAAGGCTTCGTAGGGAATGGCGTGGACCAAATCCCGCAGAGTGATGCCGGGCTGTAGGGTGCCCTTGAAGCGCACCAGCACCGATTCCGGCATGTCCAGCGGCATGACGCCGGTCGCCGCCGCGAAGGCCACGAGGCCCGAACCCGCCGGGAAGGAAATGCCGATGGGAAAACGGGTGTGGGAATCGCCGCCGGTGCCGACGGTGTCGGGCAGCAGCATCCGGTTCAGCCAGGAATGGATGATGCCGTCGCCGGGCCGCAGCGACACGCCCCCCCGGTTCATGATGAAGTCCGGCAGGCTGTGATGGACCTGCACGTCCACCGGCTTCGGATAGGCGGCGGTGTGACAGAAGCTCTGCATCACCAGATCGGCGGAGAAGCCGAGGCAGGCCAAATCCTTCAACTCGTCGCGGGTCATGGGACCAGTGGTGTCCTGGGAACCGACGGTGGTCATGTGCGGCTCGCAGTAGGTGCCGGGCCGCACGCCCGCCACGCCGCAGGCTAGTCCGACCATCTTCTGCGCCAAGCTGTAGCCCTTGCCGCTGTCGGCCTGGGCTTCGGGGCGGCGGAAGACTTCGGATAACGGCAGATTCAGCGCCTTGCGGGCACGGTCGGTGAGACCCCGGCCAATGATGAGCGGGATGCGTCCGCCCGCCTGGACCTCGTCGAGGATGATGTCGTTCTTGAGGGCAAAGGTGCTGAGGGTCTCGCCGGTCGCGTGGTTCTTCACTTCGCCCGCGTAGGGGTAGATGTCGATCACATCGCCCGTGTTGAGCTTGGACACGTCGCACTCGATGGGCAGCGCGCCGGAATCTTCCATGGTGTTGAAGAAGATCGGCGCGATCTTGCCGCCGACGCACACGCCGCCGTCCCGCTTGTTGGGGACGTGGGGGATGTCGTCGCCGATGTACCACAGCACCGAGTTGGTGGCGGATTTGCGGGACGAGCCGGTGCCCACCACGTCGCCGACGAAGGCCAGGGGGAAGCCCTTGGTCTTGAGTTCGGCGATTTGCGCGGGCGCGTTGGTCACGCCTTCGCGGGGCACTTTCAGCATGGCGAGTGCGTGCAGCGGGATGTCGGGGCGCGACCACGCATCTTGGGCGGGCGAGAGGTCGTCGGTGTTGATTTCGCCCGGCACCTTGAACACGGCGACGGTGATTTTCTCCGCCACCTTGGCCCGACTGGTGAACCACTCCGCCGCCGCCCAGGCGTCGATGACCGCTTTGGCGTGGGCGTTGCCCTTTTCGGCTTTCTCCCACACGTCGTGGAAGGCATCGAACACCAGCAAGGTGTGGGACAAGCCTTTGGCCGCGATGGGCGCGAGATCGGGGTAATCCAGCAGTTCGATCAGCGGCGCGACGTTGTAGCCGCCGAGCATGGTACCCAACAGTTCGGTGGCGCGGGCCGGGCTGAGGATGGGCGATTGCGCTTCGCCCTTGGCGACATCGGCGAGGAAGGCGGCCTTCACATAAGCCGCTTCGTCCACCCCGGCGGGGACGCGGTTCGCCAGCAGGTCGAGCAGGAAATCTTCCTCCCCGGCGGGCGGGCTCTTGAGCAGTTCGGTGAGACCGGCGGTCCATTCGGCGGTCAGGGGTTTCGGGACCAAGCCTTGTTCGGCCCGTTCGGCGGCGTGTTTGCGGTAGTCGGTGAGCATGTTGGTTTATTGCTGTAGAAGTTAAAAATTTCAGAGGTGGCGTGTCGGACTGAAGTCCGACCTACAAGATTGGTGGTAGGTCGGACCTCAGTCCGACAGCACCGACGCAGGCACGGATATCCACGTTAAAGCCGGGATTGCTTAGCATGATTGACTCCTCCAAACTCTGTGAGTAGGCATTATAAATTCCTCCCCTTATGCCGGAACCATGCCATGACCACACTTTTATACACCCACCCGATTTTCCTCGAACACGAGACCGGACTCGGCCACCCCGAGAGCATTCGGCGGCTCGAATCCATCGCCCACGCTTTGTCCGCGCCGGAGTTCGCCAAGCTTATTCGCCGGGAGGCGCCCAAGGCCGGTTTCGACGCCGTGCGGCTGATCCACACCGATAAGCTCATCGAGCGCGTCCAAGCCGCGTTGCCCAAGGTCGGCTTCGGCTACGTCGACGCGGACACCGTGCTGTCGCCGGAATCCCTCGACGCCGCCCTGCACGCGGTCGGTGCGGCCTGCGCCGCCGTGGACGCGGTGTTCGCCAAGGAAGCCCGCAACGGCTTCTGCGCCATCCGCCCGCCGGGCCATCATGCCGAACCGGATACGGCCATGGGCTTCTGCCTGTTCAACAACGCCGCCATCGCCGCCGAACACGCCCGCCACCATCACGGCATCAAGAAAGTCGCCATTGTCGATTTCGATGTCCACCACGGCAACGGCACCCAGGCCGCGTTCCAGAAAAACGCCGAGGTGCTGTACGCCTCCACCCATCAAGCGCCTTGGTATCCCGGCACGGGCCGGGCCAGCGAAACCGGCGTTGGCAACGTGATGAACGTGCCGCTCAAAGCGGGCGATGGTGGCCGGGAATTCCGCGCCGCCATGACCGGCAAAATCCTCCCGTTTATCGACCGCTTCGCGCCGGCGTTGGTTCTGATGTCCGCCGGCTTCGACGCCCACCGGGATGACCCGCTGGGCGATTTGAGTCTGGTGGAAGACGACTACGCCTGGGTGACGACGGAGCTAGTGAAGCTGGCCGACAAGCACGCGGGCGGGCGGGTGGTGTCGGTGTTGGAAGGCGGGTACAACCTGGATGCCTTGGGCCGGAGCGTGGCGGCGCATGTGAAGGCGCTGATGGGCTGAGCTTTGGATTGTAGTGAGGATGGGCATATACCCATGCCCATCTACCTATGATGCGGCTTGTGAATCGCGAATGTTTTGTAAGGGATTGCAACCTCACCTGTATCGCTTGAAATGAAATCCTTTCCGAATGAGCGGCTATCAAAATCGGTCTTATACCTTATAACGATAGATTCCTCATTAATTTGCCTTACCTCATATATGGCGTTTCCATGCCGATGGGGTCTTGCCATAAACCTCTCACCCTCACCCAGTAAAAACTCGCTCCGCCATGACTGACCCAACGCCCCCACGCCAAGCGTTCCATCCGAAACAAACCTAACCTTTCCTGAGTCTGGCATTACCGAAAGAAAATGTGCATTCAAAAAGGTGGCCATTTCGGCACTGTGTATATTGTGACTACAAGCGCTTAATAAAACGGCTGTCACCCTACAGCACAACGATTTTAAAAATTTCATCTCGCTACCCCTAGTCACGTTTCTTACGGACGGTGGGTTTTTCCATACGGCGCGGGCATTGTAGCTGGCTTCCGCGCCACCACGCCGCTCGGTGGCGGAAGCGCCTGTCTTTGTTACACCGGGCAATTTCGGATAATGTCCGAAACACCAGCCTTTCATTTCGTCGCACTCATCCATGAATTCCGACCACACCGACCCCCTCCGCCAAGCCGTACTCGACGCCCTCGCGGCGAACCGTCCGCTATCCATCCAAGGCGGCGGCACTAAGCCATTCTACGGGCGCTCCATCCAGGCAGCCCCGCTAGATGTCGCCGCCCATCGCGGCATTCTCAGTTACGAACCCACCGAGCTGGTGCTGACCGCCCGCTGCGGCACGCCCCTGGCCGAGATCGAAGCCCGGCTGGCCGAACACGGCCAGATGCTCCCGTTCGAGCCGCCGCATTTCGGCGCGGGGGCGACCCTGGGCGGCGCCGTGGCTTGCGGCTTGTCGGGACCGCGTCGGGCCTTCGCCGGGTCGGTGCGGGATTGCGTGCTGGGCTGCAAGATTCTCAACGGCCAGGGCGAAATCCTCTCCTTCGGCGGGCGGGTGATGAAGAACGTGGCGGGCTTCGATGTGTCCCGTTTGATGGTCGGCGCGATGGGGACGCTGGGCGTGCTGCTGGAAATCTCCCTGAAGGTGCTGCCGAAACCGGAATGCGAGCGGACTTTCGTGTTCCCCATGGCGACGCCGGACGCCCTCGCCGCCATGAATCGCTGGTGCGGCGAGTCGTGGCCGCTGTCCGGGCTGGCTTATGACGAGAGTTGGGTTTACCTCAGGCTGGCGGGGGCTGAATCCGCCGTCGAGGCTGCCCACCGAACACTCGGCGGCGATATGGCGGCGGATGGGCCGGGGTTCTGGCACCGGCTGAAGGAGCAGCAAGGCCGGTTCTTCCAATATCCCGCCTTGGGCCGCGATTTGTGGCGCTTGTCCGTGGCGCCCGCCACGCCCCCGCTGGATTTGCCGGGCCATTGGTTTTATGACTGGGGCGGCGCGTTGCGTTGGCTGAGGACCGACGCGCCCGCCGCCGCCGTGTTTGACGCGGCGGCGAAGACAGGCGGACACGCCACGCTGTTTCGCGGGCAGGCCGGGGATGGGCGGGTGTTCCAACCGCTGTCGCCGGGCTTGAAAACCCTGCATCTGAACTTGAAACGCGCCTTCGATCCGCACGGACTTCTGAACCCCGGGCGGCTTTACGAGGATTTCTGATGCACACCCAACTCGCCAAATTCATCAAGAAGACGCCTGCGGGCCGGGAAGCGGACGCCATCCTCAAAAGCTGCGTGCATTGCGGCTTCTGCAACGCCACCTGTCCGACCTATCAACTCTTGGGCGACGAACTGGATGGGCCACGGGGGCGCATCTACCTCATCAAGGCCGTGCTGGAAGGGCAGGGGGGCGGCGCGAAAACCCGCCTGCATCTTGACCGCTGCCTGACCTGCCGGGCCTGCGAGACCACTTGCCCATCCGGCGTGCGCTATGGCCGATTGCTGGAGATTGGCCGGGAGATTGTCGAAGCAAAAGCGCCGCGCTCCTGGCTCGAACGGGCGGAACGGCGGGCGCTGCTCAAGCTGTTGCCTTATCCCCGCCGGTTCGGTGCGGTGCTGGCCTTGGCCCGGCGGGCGCAATCCATCTTGCCGACGGCGCTCCGGCGCAAGATTCCGGCCCCCGCGCCGCCCGTCGCCGCTTGGCCGACGCAGTCTCACGCCCGGAAGATGCTGATTCTGGAAGGCTGCGTGCAGCCCGTCTTGGCGCCGTCCATCAACGCGGCGACGGCGCGGGTGCTGGACCGGCTCGGCATTGAGTTGATCCGGGCGGAAAACGGCGGTTGTTGTGGGGCGCTCCCCCAGCATTTGACGGCGGTGGCGGACGCTCAGACGTTGATGCGGCGCAACATCGACGCGTGGTGGCCGCATGTCGAACGCGGTGCCGAAGCCATCGTCATCACCGCCAGCGGGTGCGGGGTCATGGTCAAGGATTACGGCGAATTGCTGAAACATGATCCGGCCTACGCCGACAAGGCCGCACGGGTCGCGGCGCTCGCCAAGGACATCGGCGAAGTGTTGGCCGAGGAGGATTTGGAGAGAATTCGGCCCGACGCCCGCCGCCGGATTGCCTTTCAATCGCCCTGCACCCTGCAACACGGCCAGAAGCTCAACGGCCTGGTGGAGGGCTTGCTGGTGAGGCTCGGGTTCGAGCTGGTGCCGGTGGCCGATGCCCATGTGTGTTGCGGTTCGGCGGGGACTTATTCGATGCTGCAACCGGCCTTGGCCGAGCGCTTGCTCGCCAACAAGCTGGCGGCGCTGGAAGCGGGCGGGGCGGAGTTGATTGCCACCGCCAACATTGGCTGCCTGACCCATTTGCGATCCGGGTCCAAGCTGCCAGTGCGGCATTGGGTGGAATTGCTGGACCCGGCGCGTCCCAGCGCTTAACGGCTGGTAGGTCGGGCTTAAGCCCGACCTACAACCGCGTTCGATACGACGGGTCGCGATGTAGGGGCGAATTAATTCGCCCCTACAGGTGTGGCACGTATCGAATCCGAATGAACACCGCTGTAAGCCCGACCTACAAAGAATCGCCGGAATTCAAGACCTGCGTTGAACGGACAGCCCCGCTATCCAAAGCAAGCCTTGGACTCTACGCATCAGGTGTTTCATTGATTCGACGGCTGTTCGTTAGGGTGACGGGAATTTTTTACCCAGCGGGAAAGACGGAACGCCATCCCGGATCATCCGACCGAAATGAACGAGGTGGAAACTCAGCGGATCAGCCACCGATTGCGCCCTTTCACCCGGTCTATTGCGTTGTTTCCCATACTCATTTTTTGGTTTCCTGGTCAGGCGGGGCTGGGCTGGGGAATGACGTCGTGATCCACCTGGCCCGTGTGTTCGTCGATGGAGGTCTGCACGGTCAATCCAAAGCGGTCACGCAGGATGCCATCCAAATGCCGCTCGATCACATCGGACATCTTCAAGCCCTCCTGCTCGGACAGGGCTTTGATGAGGAGGTGGGCGCGGGGCGAGAGCATGACGGTGCGCTTGTAGACCCGTTGGTGGTTGGACGCCAGCCGCAACGCCTTTTGCAGTATCCGTATCTGCTCGCTCGTCAGATACTCCGCGCACCAAGCGGATAACGAAACCGGCTCATCGTCCAGCGCGGCCAAGGCTTCCAGATATGCGGCGGGATCGCCGCTCGCCCAGTGGGGGCATTCCCGCAGCTTGCGTTCCAGGAAATTCCGGGCGATTCGTAACTGGGCGGGGGACTTGAACAGGTGGGTCAGGCGTTCTGGGTGCTTGGTCATGCTGACTTATGGGGATTGTGATTCGGCGTTGGAATCGACCATAAGCAATGCACGGGCCAAATTTGTGGGAATTAGCCGGATGACCGCCGCCGCCCCCGTGAGGGCTGTCACTCTCGCGAGTCAGAATGGGTGCCGAGTCTCGAAGAGCGCATGGACCGGGGCTATCGCCGCCGGAAAACGCCCCCGTTCATCACCCGCCGCCCACCGGCCAATCCCCCGAGCAGCAACCCGGCGCCCATCACCACCGGCCCGTTGCCCCAGACAATGAACGGCGTCCGGCCCCCCATCGGCGTCACCATGGCGGTCAGGTCGGCGGTCTGAAATGGCGGTGCCCGCGCCGTGACCGCGCCCTTGGGGTCGATGATGGCAGTCACGCCAGTGTTGGTGGTGTGCAGCATCCAGCGGCCTGTTTCCAGGGCGCGCATCCGGCTCACCTGGGTGTGCAGGTGGGGCGCGGCGGAATCCCCGAACCAGGCGTCGTTGGTGACGTTGACGAGGTAGGCCGCGTCCGGCAGGGCGGCGAGGACTTCCTGGCCGAACAAATCCTCGTAGCAAATCGACGCCGCCAGCGGATGACCCGCCGCGATCAAGGGCGGCTGGCGGGCGTCGCCCGGCGTGAAGCTGGACAACGGGATTTTCATGACATCCAGCACCCAGCCCAGCAGGGGGCGCAAGGGCAGGTATTCGCCGAAGGGCACCAAATGCCGCTTGAAGTAAAAGCCCGGCGTCCGACCCAGCGAGGCCAGGGCGTTGTAGTAATCGCTTGCGGTCGGATGATGGTACGGAATGCCAACGAGCAGGTCCGTGCCGTGGGTCTTGGCTTCCGCCGCCAAAGGGTCCAGGTAATTCTCCGTGGCCTGATGGTAGAACGCGGGCACCGCCGTCTCGGGCCAGACGATCAGCTTGGAATCCCAATGCTGACGGGTCAGGCTCGCGTAGAGCCTCAGCGTGGATAGCCGGGTTTCCGGCTTCCATTTCGTCTCTTGGGAGATGTTGCCTTGCAGCAAGGTGGCCCGGAACGGCTGACCGGCGGGGTGGGTCCACTGGACTTGACCGGCCCAGCGTCCCAGCCCCACCAGCAGCATGACGCCGGCCATGGCGGCGTACCGCCAGCCGCCGGTCCAGCGCGGCGCTAAGAGTAGTAGCCCCGCCAGCACCGCCACCGCCCAGCCGACCCCGTAGCTGCCGAGGACCGGCGCCAATCCCGCCAGGGGCGTGTCGGTCTGGCTGTAGCCGAGTTCCAGGCAGGGGAAGCCGGTCAGGAACCAGCCCCGGAACCACTCCATCAATACCCACACGGCGGGAAACACCCCGAGAGCCTGAGTCGTCTGGCTTCCCGGGGAAAACCGTCGCGCCAACCAGCCCGCCAGCCCGGTATAAATCGCGATGACCGCCGCGAACAGCGCGGTGACTCCGCCCGCCGCCGGGGCGCTGGCACCGCCGTAGTCGTGGACGCTGATGTAAATCCAGGACATGCCGAAGCCGATCTGGCCCAGGCCGAACAAATAGCCGCGCCGGAAGGCCCGACCGGGCGTGGCGTCCAGCCAGGTGGCGAACAACAGCACCAGGGCGACGATGGCGAGGAACGGAAAGTCGTAAGGGGCGAAGGCGAGTGGCAGCAGCAGGCCGCCGAGTAGAGCGAGGGCGTCGAGAAGCACGGGGTTTCATGTTGTAGGGCGGGCATGTGCTCATGCCCGCCGATTCAAGTTGTGTCGGCTGGGTTGGAGCTTCGCGGAAACCCAGCCATGCCGATGCCACGGAAAAGCTGGGTTTCGTCCCTCAACCCAGCCTACATTCAATGGGCGTTGTTGCCGTTTTCCGGTCGGGCCTTCTCGTCGGGCAGCAGCACCAGCTTCAACAGATGCACCCGGCGGTTGTCGGCCCGCAGCACGACGAAACGGAACCGGCCAATCTCAACTTTCTCGCCCCGTTTGGGCACATGCCCGAGTTGATGGACGATCAGTCCGCCCACGGTGTCGAATTCGGTGTCGTTGAGACCGGCCTGGAAATACTCGTTGAACTCCTCGATGGGCGTCAGCGCCTTGAGGGTGTAGTCCCGGTCGCTCTTGCGGAAGATGTACTCCTCCTCGCCGAAATCATGCTCGTCCTCGATGTCGCCGACGATCTGTTCCAGCACGTCCTCGATGGTCACGAGTCCGGCGGCGGCGCCGTATTCGTCCACCACGATGGCCATGTGGCTGCGGGTGGCGCGGAACTCGCGGAGCAGCACGTTGAGCCGCTTGCTTTCCGGGACGTAGAGGGCAGGGCGCATGACGTCCTTCACCAGCTTCGAGCGGTCCTTGAGTCCATGAATCAGCAGGTCTTTCACCAGCAGGATGCCGACCACTTCGGTGCGGTCCTCGCCGATGACGGGGTAGCGGGAATGGGCGGCCTCGGCCACCAGGGGGAAGATGGTTTCAAGCTCCGCGTCCTGCGGCACCACGACCATTTGCGGGCGGGGGACGGTGATGTCGCGGACCCGGAGTTCCGAGACCTGCATCACGCCTTCGATCATGGACAGCGCTTCCGGCTCGATGAGGTTGCGTTTCTGGGCGGCGCGGAGGAGTTCTAACAATTCCTTCCGGTCTTCGGGTTCGCCCGCGAGGAAATGGCCTAGTCGTTCGAGCCAACTGCGATGCTCGCCCGCGTGCTCTTCGGTCATGATGGCAAAGCCTCGGCTGCTTCGTACGGGTTCGGAAATCCCAATTGTTCGAGGATGGCGATTTCCTTGGCTTCCATCGCCTCGGCTTCGCTGTCCTCGCTGTGGTCGTAGCCCTGCAAATGCAGCAAGCCGTGTACCACCATGTGCGCCCAATGGGCGGCGGAAGTCTTGCCCTGTTCCCGCGCTTCCCGCTCGATCACCGGCACGCAAATCACCAAGTCGCCCAGTAAATCATTGGGCACCCCCTCCGGCACTTCGAAAGGAAAGCTCAGCACGTTGGTGGGCTTGTCCTTGCCCCGGTAGGTCCGGTTCAATTCGGCGCTTTCGGCTTCGTCCACCAGCCGGATGGAAACTTCCGCGCCTTCGCCTTCAGCGGCGGCGTCGGCCCAGCGCTGAAAATCCCCCTCGTCCGGCACGTTTTCGGCGGTGCTGGCGTTATCCAAATCAACGTGAATCATGTTCGGCGGCGCGGGCTTTTTCGTAGGCTTCATAGGCGGCGACGATGCGTTGCACCAAGGGATGGCGCACCACGTCCTGGGCGGTGAAGAAGGTGAAGCTGATGCCGTCCACCTCGTGCAGCACTTCCAGGACGTGGCGTAGACCGGATTCCTTGTTGCGGGGCAGGTCGATCTGGGTGATGTCGCCGGTGATGACGGCCCTGGACCCGAAGCCGATGCGGGTCAGGAACATTTTGATTTGTTCCACCGTGGTGTTCTGGGCTTCGTCGAGGATGATGAAAGAATCATTTAAGGTCCGGCCACGCATGAAAGCCAGCGGCGCGACCTCAATCACATTCCGCTCCATCAGCTTGGCGACCCGCTCGAAGCCCAGCATTTCATACAGGGCGTCATACAGCGGGCGGAGATAGGGATCGACCTTCTGCGCCATGTCGCCCGGCAGGAAGCCGAGCTTCTCGCCCGCCTCGACCGCCGGTCGCGCCAGAATCAGCCGCCGGACTTCTTCCCGTTCCAAGGCTTGCACCGCGCAGGCCACCGCCAGATAGGTCTTGCCGGTGCCCGCCGGACCCACGCCGAAGCTGATGTCGTGGTCCTGGATATTCTTGAGGTAGCGGTGCTGGTTTGCGCCCTTGGGCTTGATGACGCCGCGTTTGGTGCGGATGTTAATCGCCCCGCCGTGGTCTCCGCCGCTGTTTTCCAATATGGCTTCCACGTTGGAGGATTGCAGCGACAAATGCACCCGCTCGGGGGTGATGACCTCGTCGCGGCTGGCGTCGAACAGGCTTTGCACGATCTTGGCCGCCGCTTGGGCGGATTTCTCCGCGCCGATGATTTCGAAATGATTGCCCCGGTTGGCGATTTCCACGCCCAAGCGCCGTTCGATCTGGCGCAGGTGTTCGTCGAATTGGCCGCAGAGGCTGGCCAGCCGTTCGTTGTCGGCAGGCTCCAAGGTGAGGGGCAGGGTGGTGAGTTGGTTAGGCAAGTTGGGTAGTCGGCTCTTGAGGCGTGGGGGTGGAAAAATCAGCTTCGACCCAGCGGCCCCGGAGGGAGTTCGGCAGGGCTTCGGTAATCAGCACGTCGGCGAACTGTCCGATCAGTTTAGGAGACCCCGAGAAATTCACCACGCGGTTGTTCTCGGTGCGCCCGGACAGTTGGGCGTAATCCTTGCGGGAGACGCCCTCCACCAGCACCCGCTGGACGGTGTGCAGCATGTTCCGGGAAATCTCCGCCGCCATGTCATTGATCCGCGCCTGCAAGCGGGCCAGCCGGGCCTTCTTGACCTCGACTGGCACGTCGTCGGACAGCGCGGCGGCGGGCGTGCCGGGCCGGGGGCTATATAAGAAGCTGTAGGAATGATCGAAGACCAAGGTTTCAATTAAGTCCATGGTGGCCTCGAAATCCTCCTCGGTTTCGCCGGGATAGCCGACAATGAAATCCGACGACAGGCTAAGGTCGGGCCGCACTTCGCGGAGGCGCTCGATCTTGGCGACGTAGTCCTCGCGGGTGTGGCCGCGCTTCATGAGACCAAGAATCCGGTTGCTGCCGCTTTGCACGGGCAGATGCAAATGGCTGACCAGTTGCGGGATTTCAGCGAAGGCGTCGATGAGGCTGTCGGTGAATTCAATCGGGTGGGAGGTGGTGAAGCGGATGCGCTCAATGCCATCAATCGCCGCCACATAGTTCAGCAGCAAGCCGAAGTCGGCGATCTCGCCGTCTTCCATGTCGCCCCGGTAGGCGTTGACGTTCTGGCCCAGCAAAATCACCTCGCGCACGCCTTGTTCAGCCAGGGCCACGATTTCCGCCACCACGTCATCGAGCGGGCGGCTGATTTCTTCGCCCCGGGTATAGGGTACGACGCAGAACGTGCAGTATTTGCTGCATCCTTCCATGATCGACACGAAGGCTTTCGGGCCTTCGGCGCGGGGTTCGGGGAGGGCGTCGAATTTTTCGATTTCCGGGAAGGAGATGTCGATGGCGGGGCGGTGTTCGGTGCGGACTTTTTCTAGCAGTTCGGGCAGACGGTGCAGGGTTTGCGGGCCGAACACCATGTCCACGTAGGGTGCCCGCTTTTGCAAGGCTTCGCCTTCTTGGCTGGCGACACAGCCGCCGACACCGATGACCAGGCCCGGCTTTTTCTGTTTGAGGGGGCGCCAGCGGCCCAGTTCGGAGAAGACTTTTTCTTGCGCCTTCTCCCGCACCGAGCAGGTATTCATGAGCAGCACGTCGGCTTGTTCGGGATCGTCGGTGAGTTCGAAGCCGTGCGAGGCGTTGAGTACGTCGCGCATCTTGGCGGAGTCGTACTCGTTCATCTGGCAGCCCAGGGTTTCGATATAGAGTTTTTGCGGCATCAAGGGGGGATGGGGCGGATTTGGATGGGGAAGGATTCTATCAAATTTCGGCGCTGGTCCCCCGCGAGCGGCTAATCCCCGACCACGGCTTCCGGCATGGTGGCGGTGAGGATGCGTTCACCCCAGCGGAGCAGGGTTTCCGCGTCGGCCATCTGTATCCGCTGGCGGATGTCATCGTCCAACGGGCCGAAGCGGAGTTCCAGCAAGCGTAGGAGCATGGCGGCCTCGCCCTCATGCCGCCCCCTCGCCAATCCCTTTTCTATTCCTTGTTGTTCCCAAGTTTGGGTCCATTCGACCACTCGTTCCGCCAACATGCTCTGTACCTCCTGCAAATCATGGAAGTTGGTGATTTCAACGCCGGGCAAGCGGCCCGGCAGGAATACCCGTTTCAGCCAGACCGTGAAGGCCCGCCGTAGCGGGTCTTGCTCGGGGGCTTTGAGCCAGTCTATCAGGGCGGACAGCGCCCGCTCCACATCGGCGGGGGCGCGGGTGGGGTGGCAAAAGCGCGAGTGTGCATGGGGTTCGCTGGGGCGCAATGTGAATATTCACATTGAGTTGGGGTTGATGCGATTGTGGAAATATGTCACAAGATGGGTGGTGAATTTTTACGGTGATTGGTTAGAGGGGCTTTTGTGCTGAGCAATCGTTGCAGAAATTGGCGCTGATGACGCAGGGAGCTGTTCCATACCGGTTAAAGACTCAGGGATGATCGCCTGGGAATTGCTTGGCTGTTGCTTTCAACAGCTTGCGTAAATTCAACTTTACCTTTTAATCGCATTAAATCGAAAAATAGAATTGGGGTAAATTATTATGAGAAATGTATTTGTTAGTTATTCGCACAGATTAGATCAATCTGAAGCTGATGATTTTAGAGCTAAGTTTTGTTTAGATAAAGGCGTATTTTCTGATAGGTCTTTGGAAAATATAGACTTAGGTCATCTGACGGATGATACCATAAAAAATAATTATATCCGGCCAAGAATTGCAAGATCATCAGTAACAATTATACTGATTGGCAGAGAAACTGGAGGAAGATGGTGGTGTGATTGGGAAATATATTACAGTCTACTGAAAACGGCAAGTAATGATAGGAACGGTTTGCTGGGTATCCTTCTGCCGAACAAACAGCATTACATACCAAAGCGACTCCAAAAGAACTTGCACATGGGAAATATTATAGATATGCCTCGTGATTATAGAGCGCTTGAAAATGCTATCGAAGATGTTTATCGGTTGCGGTGGCAACAGCCTGATTTAAAAGACCCGCTTAGGCAGCGTAATTCTTCTATTTTTAGCTGATTGAAATTTTTTCATATTGGCGTAGAGATAAAAATATGGTGCAGCTTATATCTTTTGATGATATTGAGCGGTTTAATAAACAAGTAAACGAGCAAGAGCTATTGGCTAGAGCGTCTCGCTCTCAGTATGGGAAAACAGTTTTTCTCTCCCATTCCTCAAAGGACAAGGCTTATCTTCCAGGTATCATTAGCATACTTGAAAACCATGGAGCATCAGTATACGTTGATTTAAAGGACGAGCGACTGCCAAAAAACGTATCGGTAGAAACAGCGCAAATTCTTAGAGAAGCCGTTAATTCTTGCCGAAAGTTCATCCTTTTTGTCACAGCGAATAGCAAAGATAGCAAGTGGATTCCTTGGGAGCTTGGCCTTGGTGATGGAGCAAAAAGCCTTAGAAACATTGCGCTAATTCCAGCAGCTCAGCATACTTGGGATAGCTCGTGGGCAGAACAAGAATACCTTGGTCTTTATGATCGGATAGTATGGGGCAATTTTGATAATCAAAAACCTGAATGGCTTGTTTATAACCACCATAACAATACAGCAATTCGGCTTAGTGAGTGGCTAAGCAGATGAGGCGATACATTCCATCCGGTACTTTTGTGCCCTAGTTAATTTTGCACGCCATCCAGATTGGATTTGCTAAATTACATTACCTTTGATGTCCAAGCCAACAAACATGATTATTTCTAAGCTAAACCCCATCCACCCATTCCTCGCTATATACATCGTTTGGCACCCCTCATTCGATCAAGGAGAAACCATCGCTAGATCCCTGTTCAATCATTTTCGTCGTGACCATTACAAGAATATTGCGGGCGGTGCGGGATTAAGCATTTTGTATCGTTCAGCCCCACCGCCCGGTGAAAAGCTACCGCTGCCCATTGATTTCGATGAGGCCGAAACCACTGCTGTTATTCTCCTTACCGAAGAATGCTTGGTTGCCGATGCCGACTGGAAACGATATGTCCAAGAATTGGCAAGCTCAGCAGAGGTAAAAGGTCTGGGTTCTCGTGTTTTTCCTGTAGAAATGGACGAATGCGGACTTAAAATCGGTATCAAGCAACAGGCGTTACGCTGGAATAATTGGCATGGATTGCAACCAGATGTCAAACAGCAACGGTTAATTTCTGGACTCACTTATGAATTCTGCTTGATGCTTAGGCATTACCTAGAACATTTGAAGTATCCGGTGGAGAGCGAGGAGGCATTAACCCGTTATTTGCTTAGGGTGCGAGTGTTTCTGAGTCATTCAAAGCACGACAAGGACGGCGAGCGAATCGCTAGGCGGATTCGAGACCATATTCACAAAAATCACAATTTGGATACGTTTTTTGATGTACGCAATATTCCGCCAGGACTCCCTTTTGACAGGGTTTTATTAAATCAGATTGGGGAGGATGGTGTTAGCGCGTTTATAGCCATACATACTGATTCCTACTCTTCGCGTGAATGGTGCCGTAAAGAAGTTATAGAGGCTAAGCGACGCCGAGTGCCCTTGGTAGTGGCGAATTGCATTAACAATCTCGATGAGCGCAACTTTCCCTATATGGGGAATGTTCCTGTAGTGCGTATGAATCCAAAACCGTTTAAAGTGGAGCGCATCGAACTTGTTATCGGCTGTCTGCTTGATGAAGTATTGAAGGATTTTCTGTGGCGTTGCAGGATTCGACTGGTAAAAGCCGAGCCTGGAGTTTATTTCTTATCCCGGCCCCCAGAATTGATTTCCCTAGCGAGCCTGGATAAATCAGACAACCCGAAGACAAATGTAATCGTTTATCCTGATCCTCCGCTTGGTGCCGAGGAGGAGCGCTTATTTGAAGAGATAGCGCCAGGAATACGATTGCGGAGTATGATCGAATGGCAAGCAGAGCAGGAGGCAACATGAGTTATCGTGAACCACTAAGTCAGCAGGCCATCGCGATTTCAATATCCGAAAGCCCGGATATGCCAGCTTTAGGGCTAAGCCAAGCGCATTTGGAAGACGCAATGGCGGAAATTGCCCGGCATCTTTTGGCGTGGGGAGCCCGATTGGACTATGGCGGCGACTTACGAGATGGCGGATTTACCCGATTATTATTTGAATTAGTGGCGCGACATCGACGGGATGCGGATAAGGGTGATCAACGTCCCGGCGTAAGGAATTTTCTTGCTTGGCCAGTGCATATTCTCAGACCAGTTGCCGAGTTAAAGAAACTTGCTACCGCTTTAGATAATCTTGCGGAGCTGGTTCTCTTAGATATTGACGGTAAAGAAATTTCTTTTCCAGCGCGGGCAAAAACACCAAGCAAGCAACCGTCCACTGATGAATGGTCCCGTGGTCTAACAGCAATGCGGCAAAAGATGCGTCAATCAAGTCGTGCGAGAATCGTTTTGGGCGGGCGGATCGAGAATTATAAGGGGGCAATGCCAGGTATTGCCGAAGAGGCTTTATTAGCGCTTCAAACAGGGCAGCCATTATTTTTGTTAGGTGGGTTCGGTGGGTGTAGTCGCGACATAGCGGAAACCATGGGCCTGATACCTAGGTGGCAAGGGTCGCGTGGGGATTGGCCCCATAGAGTGCAGTTTGCACAATTTAATGCGAGTAATTGCAATAATGGCTTAACGGACGAGGAAATTAAGATATTGGCTAAGACGCCCCATATAGATCAAGCTGTCGGTCTAATTCTTCGCGGATTCTTAAATCTAAAACAAACTAAACCTATATAGGTTGGTCCCTATCAATCTCAGGCAATACCGCCGCCCCCGCCATATCCGGCGAATACTTGCCGATAAGTACTTTTGGATCAAATCCGCTCATTTACTTTGGAGGATAACGGTATGGCAACTTTAAGTTTCTCTATTCCCGATGACGTAAGTGAAGCGTTTGAACGGATGTTTAAAGAAGTAGATCACAGCGCATTAATTTCGGACCTAATGCGTAAAGCGGTCGCAGAATCCGAATGGCGGGCACTACGATCTAGTTTAGATTCGGGTGAGCGAGGCAAGCCCGTCTGGCTAGATAAGCTGCCGGAATCCCATTCATCCATAGTCGGACGCCGGGCGGAACTCATGGCTGAATTATTCCTCCAAGACCTAGGCGCAACTTTCGTTGCCAAGCCAGAACCCGACATTGGCTATGATTTCTATATGGGATTCCAAAACCCAAGAGGCGGGATAAACAACTACGGCGTACAAGTAAAAGCCACCGAGCAAACCGTTCCGGCAGAATTTCCATTGAAAGGAAACCTATACAAAAGCTTGGCCTACTCCAACATTCCCGCGTTGCTATTAGTCGCGAACGTTAAGCAAAACAAACTCTATTACGGATGGGTTAATCCGGCGAAGAGGGGAGAAAATGAAAATTCTCCAACCGAAAAAATCGCCCTTAAAGAAATCGACGATGCAACCAAAAACGAACTTCGCCAAGCTTTGTTGAATCAATGATTGCTCATTCTCACGCGCTATGTCACTGTATGAAGCCCGCGTAGGCTGGTTGAGGCACGAAACCCAGCTTTCCCGTGGCGCGGAAGGGCTAAATTTCCAAAAACTTCCCAAATCCACCTCGTCATACCCCACCAACACTGGGTTATCCAGCCGATTAATGTCAGTTTCCATCCGGCCCATGTCCAGCGGGAAACGGAATAAATCGCGCTGGTTTAAGCATCGAAAAAACCCAAGCCAGCGTGCCCGGATGTATCTTTATGGAATCGGGATAATTGCAACACCACCTTGCTGGCCCGCCGAAGCGGCAGAAACCGAGCTATTCTCAACAAAGCCACCGCGTGTGAAAATCGCCAAGCAACACCTCATGGCGTTGCGCGAGGGCGACCCAATATGGACGTATAACGGAGGGACTACTTGTGATATTAAGAAAACTAACCTGTACGATTTTGATCTGTGGTTTATTCGGCCCGGCGTTGGCACCCGCCGATAGCGTCATCGAATTCGACGTGGCGACCGGGTGGCATAATTCGGTGCAACCCGTGATAATCAAGGATGGAACGATTCTCGTGAAATCGGCGGGCGGCGATGAAAACCTCGACATACTTTATGAGCAGGCGGCGGAGCGGCTCATTCTCATCGACCACCAGAAAAAACGATTCACGCCCGTCACCGACGAAAGGGTCGGCCAAATCGCCCGGCAGGCCGAGGAAATCCAGCCCCTGATTCAGGGATTCAGCGAGCAATTCCGCAAACTTTCCCCCAAGCAGCGAGCCAAGTGGGAGAACATGCTGGGCGGCATTTCCCTGGATCAATTCGATTCGGTCAAGCGCGAGGCGCAATCCACCACGCTGATGAAGACCGGCGCTGGCAGGAAAGTGGCGGGGATTGCGTGTGAGGAAATGAACCTCCTCAAAGGCAAGGCCAGGACGGCGCGGTTTTGCCTCGCCAATCCGTCGGCGCTGAAATTGTCCGCGAACGATGCGGCGACCTTGCGCGCCCTGATTGGCTTCACGCAACGGCTGGCGGCGCGGGCGCAGGGCTTGGGTTCGCAGTTCGGCATCGCCTTCCCGGCCAGCGGCATCGCGGAATTGGCGGGCGTGCCCGTGGAAATGCGGGAATACGGCGGCAAGCATCCACGGGCCATGACCCTGAGCCGGGTGAGCGCGGAAGCGGTGGCGGACGACGCCTTGAAGGTGCCGGACGGGTATCGGTCGAAGGAGTTGGCCCTGTGGTGAGCCGAGAGGGCGAGAGGGGAGGGCGGGACGCCGCGTGGTTTACGGGCGCCCCGCCGTGTCGGATCAGCCTCGGGCGCCCTCGCCCGCTTCCGGCATTCGCTCCATCCGTTGCCGTTGCTCGGAACGCTGGGTTAATAGCGACGCGACGACAAACACAATCAGCGCCGCCAAGCTGGTTTCCAAGGCCAAAAAGGCCGTGATTTTGAAATAGGCGAAGGCCGGGTGAACGAAGCGCACCAACCAGCCGGCCACTTCGTCCGCCAGCGCGGAAACGAATGTCAGGCCGCTCAGCCATACCTTGAGGGTGATGGAAAGGTTGGTGAACAACACCAAATGGGTCAGCGTGACCGCCAGCATTCCCATGGAAAACAAATGAAAATGGGAAACCTCCAACAGGCTTTGGTAGCTTTTCGGCTGAGTGAATTTCTCCTCGGAGCCGAGATAATATTCAATGACCGAACTGGCGGTCAGTCCCATCTTGTGGAAATACATTAAGCCATTGCTGACCCAAAGCAGCGCGATATAACCCAAAAACATCAGGACGATGGTATTGAGGAGGGTTTGCCGCCGCTGTTCGCCGGTGACGAAGAAACGCATTATTTATCTCCCTCGCGCATCGCGATCTTAAATATGGCCATGACTTTGCGGATACTGTCCAAGGACGCCCGGCAACTCAGGGTGGCCCCGCTGATTCCGTCAATGCCTTGATTCAACCGCAGCTCCGCCACAGAACGATGGTACAGCCTTTCAAACCAGCGGCCCGGCGGCTGATATTCGGGGGGTTCGTGGAAGGCCAGGATTTCAGTCCGGGTTAATTCCCCGGTGGGGGAAAGGACGATAATCATGGTTTCCGGCTGAGTCCGCACGGTATGGGATTCAATGGCCGCATACCCCAACAGCTTGCCCTGCTGCTTGCCCGCATAAAAGGTGAATAGCTTCGAATCCAGCTTGGCGAGGGCGGTTTTCTCGATGGCGGCGGCTTGCTCGTCGGTGAGGAACACGGGAATCTCTTCGATTTCTGAGCCTTGTCCGAAAGCCAGTTCGAAAGCCTCGTCTTTGCTGTAATAGACAGTTCCCCAGGCGACGGGCAATACCCCGAAAATCAAAAATAGGGAGGCTATGAAGGTTATTTTGAATTTCGGCATGGGTTGAATGGTTCGATGACCGGCTGGGGTTGGAATGGTGTCGTGGACTCTGCGCCCGAGTCCGAATTCGCTTGAAAGCACTCTATTTGAAAATCACTCTCATTTCAATACGGCGGCTTGCCTGGCCAGCGCCAGCGCGGATCAGTGAGCCGGGGCATTCCGCGCCTGTTGTAAAATGAGCCTCCGCTGTCGCACGCCTTGCCACGGCGTCCAACGATCCGCCGATCACCACCATGCCGCCGACCAAGTCCGATAAATCCACCGGGCGCGCCAAGAAGCCTGGCCCGTCCCTCGACGCCGGGGACAAGCCGCAGCCCCCGCAGAAACTCAACCTCGGCTGCGGCACCTTTATCATGGGTGTTTGCATCATCGTGCTGCTGGGCAAATTCCTGCCCCACCCGACCCGAGGCCTGACCGCCGCGCCGTCCGCGAAAGCGGAAGCGCCCAAGCCGGAGTCCAAAGCGGCCCGGGTGGCGGCCACATCGTCCAAGCCTCTGGAGATGCCCAAAAAGACGCCCGCCACACTTAAGCCTGTGCCCGTCCGCGTCGAGGCTGCGAAAACCGACCTCGCGAAGGCCGAACCCGCCAAGCCTGAGTCCGATGGCGGAGACCGGCCCGTGGTTTTCAATAGCCCGTGGAATAACTCGGTCTGGCAGGTCGAGCGGTATGTGAAACGCAGCCTGCATGACGCGGCGTCGTTCGAAGCCCTCGAATGGGGAAAGGTGATTGGGACCACCAAGGGTTATCAAGTCCGGTGCAAATACCGCTCGAAAAACCTGCTGGGAGTTTATGCCACCCAGACCAAGACTTTCCTGCTGAACAAGAATGGCGAGGTTTATGGCGCCAAACACTAACGGCGGGTGCCCCGTCCTTGGGGACTCATCGAGAGGATTGGCGAATATTTCTAGGGAACCCGCGCCAGGAATTGAATCTGCACGGTGTAACTGAATGACTTTATCTCGTACTTGCCATTAATGAACTGTATGGCCCGGCCTTTCATGCTTAGATTCGCCGTGACGGGCTGGTCGAGGTTGTCCGCGATTTTGATGGGCTTGTAATTGAATTCGTCGAATTCATAGGTGACCCGGCTGGGGTCCAGGATTCGTCCCTTCGCGAGATTCCGTTCGACCAGCCATTTCGTCACGTTCGCCTGGACTTGATCCAGGGCGGCGGGATTTAAATACCAATCCATTTGTTTGCCCCGCCTGACGATGACGGAAATGCCGCTGTAGCTTTGGCCTTGCGCCTGCTTATAGCCATTGCAGGAAAACGCCGCGTTGACGCTGCCGACCGTGCTGAAAACGCATAGCCCGGAACTTTTGAGCGTCTGGACGCCAAAGCCACTGACCGAGAGCTTGGTTTTTAAATCGGCGCCCCAATTCCCGACGATCCCGCTGAGGGAGGCCGCCTGGAGCGGCGCCGAGAATGCGGCGGCGCAAAGCAGGTACGCCCGAGTTTTCTTGCCAAGGAAATTCAATTTATTTAAAACGTTCATAACCTATTTTCATAAACGGAAAAAAGCCTGTTTCGGCGTGTGGCGCGAGGGATTGTCCAACTCGGATAACATCCGCTGGCCCGATTCGCCTATGCCGCCGAAACTAGGGGCTGTTTTCTAAGACCTTCGGACCAAAAATGCAACCTCATTTCCTTAAACAATGGTTTCGCCAATCCGCGCCAGCGGTTTTCAAAACGCGGGTGCCATGGCCCATTCATCCCGCCACCGCTAACGTCGAGGTGTCGCCGTGACCATGGAAAATTCCACGACCGAATCCGCCGCCGCCCGCTTGGATGGCCCCGCCCGCGTGTTCCGTCATTGCCCTGGGTGTGGCGCGTCGGCCCCGCGCATCGAGGACAGCCGCTCATTGCGCTGCGGGCGGTGCGGCTTCTTGTTCTTTTTCAACAGCGCGGCGGCGGCGGCGGCATTCATCCTCCACCGGGGTCAATTGGTGCTGTGCGTGCGGGCCAAGGAACCGGCCAAGGGAATGCTGGATTTGCCGGGCGGCTTCGTCGAATTCGACGAGACCGTGGAGGACGGGCTACGGCGGGAAATCCACGAGGAGCTGCACATCGAGGTGTCGGAGTTCCGCTATCTCGCCAGCGCCTCGAACACGTATCTCTATGCCGGGGTGACGTACAAGACCACCGATTTGTTCTTCGTCTGCGAGGCGGCGGACATCTCCGGCATTCAAGCGGGGGACGACGTGGGGGATTATGTGCTGATCGCCCCGGACGCCCTGGAACCGGCGCGGCTGGCGTTCAACTCGGGGCGGGTGGCCTTGGCCGCGCTGCGGGAAAGGCTGGGCGGGAACGGGCGGCGGTGAGAAAGGCCGCCCCGGTTTTCAAAACCGACTCGGCCTCATGTGAACGCTGCAAAGCTAGCGTCCCACGGTGGCCCGATCCGGGCCATAGGGATAATTGGGGGTCGATGGCCGGGCTGGGGTTGTGATGGGGGCGGGGATGGGCCTGGGATAAGCGGGCGGGTAGAGGCGATGGCCGGAAGGCGGATAGCCATAGCCCGGCCCGTAGCCCTGATACCAATAGGGATTCGCCTGCCGCTGGGCGTCCCGCGTGGCCTGTTGCTTGACCTGCCGCCGCTGTTCCTCCGCCAAGCGCTCGGCGGCCCGCGCCGCGTCCACCTGGGCGCGGATCACGGCGTCCCGTTCATCCGCTTCCCGTTGTAGCCGTTCCTGCTCGGCCTGCTGGTGCTTTTTCTCCAGCGCCCGGGCGACATCTCCGGGGTTGGGTTCGACCACCTGGAGATTGACGGGCTTGCAGGAGGCGTCGTCGGCCTCGTCGGTGAAGATGGCCTGGCCGTTCCGCACGCAACGGTACACCGGGTTGGCGTCGGCCATGACGGGAGTCAGCAGGGCGGTGGCGACAAGTAGGGGAACCAGGGTTTTCATGATGCGCTCCCAGCGTGAGTCCGTGGTCGGTGGGGTAGGGGGCTGGCGAATCCGTCGGCGCCCGCTCGATGAATCCGCGCCAACCATACCATATCCCACTTGGACGGACTCCGGGCCATGAAGTGCTGAACATTCGGGCAACCCTGGGGACAGGACAACCGCGCCCTGTGAATTTCCCCCTCCCCAAAGCGAGAGGGAAAAACAGCCGTTTCCCGGCATAGCGTGATCGCTCTGGGGAACAAGACATGCCATCTTGCCGGGCGTGGCCGCGCTGGTATCATCCGCTTGCCCGGTGCCGAACGCTGGGCTGAATTCCTTTCAACCAGCCCGTGGGAACCATCATGAAGGCCATCCAAACCTTGACGGCACTCGCCCTTATCCTCGGCGGAAGCGCCGCCATTGCCGAAGATATCAAGCCGGGATTGTGGAAGATTTCCCTGGAGTCCAGCGTGGCGGCCTCGCCCGGCTGGAATCCCGAGCCTTTTGTGCTGACCCAATGCCTGACCGAGGACGACGCCCGCAACCCAGACCGCTTGCTGGCGGGAATGGGCGGGCAGGGCGTGACCGGGTGTGATTTCTTGAACCGGGATTATTCCAGCGGGCACGTCCGGTTCGATTTGAATTGCGCGGGCCAACTGGGCCTCACGGGGCACGGCGAGATGAGCTTTTCCGCCACCCGCCTGGACGGGACGCTGGACGTGAGCTTCGCAGACGCGGGGCAGGGCGGGCAGAACACCGCCATGCAGAACAAGCTGCACGCGGTTTATCTCGGGAGTTGCAACGCGGCGGGCGGAACCGCGCCCGCGCCGCCATCCGCTATGGTAGCTCCGGTGCCGCCCGCAGAATGAACGTCACCGGCCCGTCGTTCACCAATTCCACCTGCATGTTGGCGCCGAAGCGGCCCGTTTCGACGGGTGAGTGCTTGGCCCGCGCCCGCGCCACTAAATCATCGAACAGCCGCCGCCCGGTCTCCGGGTCCGCCGCCGGGGTGAAGCTGGGCCGCAAGCCCTTGCGGGTGTCGGCGGCCAGGGTGAACTGCGACACCAGCAGCAACCCGCCGCCGGTGTCCCGGAGGCTCAGGTTCATCTTGTCGTCGGCGTCGCTGAATATCCGATAGCTCAGGATACGCTCGCCCAGCCGCTCGGCTTGGGGCTCCATGTCGCCTTTCTCGACGGCCACCAGGGCCAGCAACCCCGGCCCGATCTTCCCGACACTTTCCCCCGCCACCGTGACCTCGGCCCGCGTGACCCGCTGGATGACGGCGATCATGGTCTCAGTACCTCGGCATGGTCGGCTCGACCCGCGTGGCCCAGGCGTCGACGCCGCCGCTCAGGTTGACCACGTTGGGGTAATCCCGGCTGATGAGGAAGGTCGCCACGCTGGCGCTGCGCATCCCGTGGTGGCAGATGACGATGATTTCCCGCGCCGGGTCGAGTTCGGCGAGGCGGGCGGGGACATCGTTCATGGGGATGTGGAGGCTGCCTTCGATGTGGCAGAACGCGAATTCCCGTGGCTCCCGCACGTCGAGTAGGAGCGGCTTGGGTTCGGCGGTTTGGAGATGGGCGTGGAGTTCGGGGGCGGTGATTTGTTTCATGGGGATTTAAGGATACTTATTTGACGGCTTCGATGAGTTCAATGTCTTTGCGCAGTAGGTTATTCACCAGTTCCGATAAATCCATGCCTTTGGATTCGGCTCGGGCGCTTAGGTAGGTTTGGATTTCTTGGTCGAGATATATGGGTTTATGGGATTGAACGCTAGGTATTCGGTTTGGTCGATTGGGATGGGTTTCTTTTGCGGGCCGCATCCGGCTTAATAACTCGGCGGAGAGGGGAGGGGATTCGACTTCATCCCAGTCGGTGGATTCGATGGTTTCAGGTTTGAGCTTCATAATGCTGCCTTTCGTGGGGGTTGGCTTTGCGTAAGCTGATGATTCGGATGTTATCGCCGCGTAGGGTATAAATTATTACATAAGTTAGCCTTTTGATTTTTCCAATCGCAACCCAGCGGGTTTCGTCGTAATCAAATCAATCATCGATGGTTTCCAGTGCAGTATCCCATTCAAAATCAACGGCCATTTCAAAATCAACGCCATGTTTGACAAGATTGGCTCGGCGTTTGTTTTCGTCCCATTCGTAGTGCATGTTTTTAGTTGAATCGCGGCTTGCTCAGTCCGAAAACGGTGGGCATGGAATGCATGCCCACCCTACCTAGCTTGGGAACGAGTGGAATATATCCGTAGCCGGATTTCGCGAAGTTCCATCCGGGCTACGCTGGCCTATTCGGGTTCTTTTTGAACCGAGATAACCTCGTGGTTTTTGGCGACGCGCTCAAAGATGGCGGGGAATTGGGTTGCTCTGATTGGTTAAGCAAGTAGGGCCGTGGGCTGGATTGGAGCTTTGCAGAAACCTAGGTTATCTGTTTACTGCGCTGGGTTTCGTGCCTCAACCCAGCCTACCGCGCTCAAAGCTCAAAGATGGCGGGGAATTGGGTGGTGCATTCTTGGAAGGTGACTTGGTGTATGGGCATGGTGGGTTGCTCTAGTTGGTTAAGGCCAGCGTGTTGTGCTGGGTTTCGTACCTCAACTCAGCTTGTCAGGCTTGCCGTCCATAATAAGATAACGCTTCGCTTCTTTATATGCTTCTTCAAAATACTGGCGTAGCTTGCCGCCGTGGCTTTCATGTTGGTTGATAATATCGAGTTTATCTGAACTCTCAAGATACCCCATATAAAATAGCCAACCAAACAGATGGGGGGTGGTTTGTATTTGATCTTTTCCTATAATTGATTTGCCTAGTTTTCGTGCTTTTTGGTCATCCGTCATAAATGCTAGCCCTGTCTTTTTGGCGAATGCAATTGACGAAAGTTCACCTTTTCCCAAACGCTTTCTTTTCTCTAATATTCCTACTTCTTGCAGATCCGATATGTCAATAGAACAATCTCCAAAAAAACCTAGCAGCCTTTCTTCTCGCAATTTTTGTTGTAATTCAATGTCCTCCCGAGTTGGGGCGCTCCTTGGCTTATATAGTGCCTCATAATAAACAAAAGCTGTGGCAGCAAAGTGTGCATTTGATGCTTTGACGGCTGAGACTAATTTGGTGGATGATAGAATGTGCCATATTGCGCAAGTGTCAATGACGCTTGTTTTGGCGAAACGCGATATATTAATTTCCATGCTTCATGCTCCTGCCATATAAATCAGAGATGCTATTTAACTCATCTGGCTTAATTAGTAAGCATTCTGCCAATCTGCCTCGCGATATAACTCCATTGTCATAAGCATCAAAGCACAGATTGACATAGTAATCTGATAATCCAATTTCTAACAAGGATGTCTTTCGGTATTTTGATTTTTCGGATAAAGTTTTTGGAAGTTCTGAATCCTCCTTCATGTCTCTGGGAATGCAAACTCCTTGAAATTTTTTAACTTCATGGTAATCCAAAAAGCCATTGTTTTTTAAAGAATACAAAAGTGGTTCTATGTTTACTTTAAACCTGTTGGCCAAGTCTATGAGGAAAGATGCATTCAATTGATTTATAGGTGAAAGTACACTAAGCGTTTCTGGTGGAATTAAGTAATGTGACGCAAAAGTATTAGCGCGAATTTCGACAAGATCATTTTCTGTCCATTTCGTTAAAGATACAACCACATCTTTATCAATATCTAAAATGGCGTGCGCTAATTCATGAGCTGCCGTAAATCTCTGCCTATAAATATCCTCATCATAGTTTATAAGAACACATTTTCCCGCGACTGGATGGTAAATATATAGCCCTGAGATGTTTGAGTTTCCTAGTTTTCTTCGGAATACATGCGCCCCAATTTCTCTAATGTCCTCATAAATATTATTCACAACTTCGTTATCCTTATAGTCAAGGTGCTTTCTCAGTAAAAAGGCTGCCTCTTGGCCGTGAGCTTTAAAATAAGCTCCTTGTTTTGTATAGGAAAAATTTTCGGTGTGTTTCTTTAGGGCAAGCTCCGTCTGAAGAAACTCTTCACATTCACAAAGGAATAGGAAATCTTGTATGTTCTTCCTATCTAAAGCGGTAAACTCTCGCCCAAACTGTCTGTATAATTCTTCTGTCTGTTCAAACGGAGCAAGCTTTTCGTTGGAAATAAAAAACCTATAGTCGCAGCGAAAGAAATCAGCCAATATTAGTATCTCGTCACCAGTCGGCTCGGTTTTTCCGCTTTCAACTAAATCCAGTTTCATGCCATCTATTCCAGTAGATATTGATAGCTCTTCAATGGTAATAAGTAATTGCTCTCTATACCTTTTGATTTTGCTTCCCATAAGATTCAAATTTAGGCTCATTTTTTTATCCGCCAATTAAATGACCACAGTTAAAATTTATTGAGCTTCTCAAAGAGCTATATATGCCAAAGGATAAAATCTTTTGATTGTTTCCGCAAGGAGCAAGTGACCCACATGGAATACAGCGTATCTTGAGTTAAGATACATCAAGTCCAATCCCAGCTAGCCAAGCCAACCAGAAAACCCATGCTTACCCCCTACGAGCAAGACATAGTCGCCTGGGCCAACCAACAAGCGGCGCTACTTCGGGCCGGGCGTTTCGACGCCCTGGATATTCAACACCTCGCCGACGAGATAGAAGACGTGGGCAAATCAGAGCAACGCGAACTCACCAACCGCCTCGTCGTCCTCATCGGCCACTTACTCAAATGGCGCTACCAACCCGCCCGACGCGGCAGCAGTTGGCGCCGCACTATCGCCGCACAACGCAAAGATGTCGCCTATGCCCTCAAACAAGCCCCCAGCCTAAAGCACAAATTCGACGACATGGAATGGTGGGATTTAGTCTGGACCAAAGCGGCGGCGATGGCGGAAGCAGAAACCGGGCTGGAAGATTTCCCCGAGAATTGCCCGTGGTCATTCAGCGATATTATGAATCCCGACTTCTGGCCGGAATAAACCCAATAAAACCACGGGACACAAAAAAGCCGCTGGTCCGGGATGGGCCAGCGGCTTTTCTTATTTGGGATTCCCCTAATTAAAGGGGCCGGGAATACCCTTATTTCACCGCAATCCCCTTCTCCTGCATCGCCCGCAACACCGTCTGTCCGATATGCGCCGGATTGCGCGAGACATACAGCCCCAGCGCCTCCATCGCGTCCATCTTGGCACCGGCGGTGTCCGCCTCGCTGGCAATAATCGCCCCGGCGTGGCCCATGCGGCGACCCGCCGGCGCGGCCAGACCGGCCACGAAACCCACCACCGGCTTCGACATATTCTCCTTGGCCCAACGGGCGGCGGCGACTTCCTGCGGCCCGCCTATCTCGCCGATCATCACCACAATCTCGGTCTCCGGGTCCGCCTCGAACGCCTTCAACACGGTCACGAAATCGGTGCCGTTGATCGGGTCGCCGCCGATACCGACCGACGTGGAAATGCCCAAGCCCAGCGCCGCCATCTGCTCGGTGGCCTCATAGTTCAGCGTGCCGGAACGGGACACGATGCCGATGTTGCCCCTCTTATAGATGCCCGACGGCATGATGCCCACCTTGCACTCGCCCGGCGTAATGAGGCCGGGCGTGTTCGGGCCGATGATGATGGTGTCGCGGCCCACCCGGTAGCGTTGCAGGCGCACCATGTCGTGAATCGGCACACCGTCGGCGATGGTCACGGCCACTTTTATCCCGGCGTCGATGGCCTCCATCAGCGCGTCGGCGTTGAAGGGCGGCGGCACGAACACGGCGGACACGTCCGCCCCGGTCGCGGCCACGGCTTCCGCCACGGTGTCGAACACCGGCAGCCCCAAATGCACGGTGCCGCCCTTGCCGGGGGTGACGCCGCCGACCACGTTGGTGCCGATGTTCATGGCGTCCTGGGCGTGGAAGGTGGCGTGCTCGCCGGTGAAGCCTTGAAAGATAACCTTGGAATTTTTATTGACGAAAACGCTCATGCTTAACCCCGTACCGTTTCAACCGCTTTGGCGGCGGCGGCGTCCAGATTCTCGGCGGTGATGAAGGCCAGTCCTGATTCAGCCAGGATTTTGCGGCCTTCTTCGACATTGGTGCCCGCCAAGCGGACGATCAGCGGCACTTTGATTTGTAGGCTATTGCACGCCTGGATCAAGCCTTGGGCGATCCAGTCGCAGCGGTTGATACCGGCAAAGATGTTCACCAGGATGCACTTGACGTTGGGGTCTTCCAGCACGATCCGGCAAGCATTGGTGACTTTCTCGGGCGACGCGCCGCCGCCCACGTCGAGGAAGTTGGCCGGGCGTCCGCCGTGCAAGGTGATGGCGTCCAGGGAGGCCATCGCCAACCCCGCGCCGTTGACGATGCAACCGATGTTACCGTCGAGGGCGATGTAATTGAGTCCGTGGCCGGAGGCTTCGACTTCCTTCGGGTCTTCCTCGGCGAGGTCGCGCAGCTCGGTGACGGTGCGCTGGCGGTAGAGGGCGTTGTCGTCGAAGTTGAACTTGGCGTCCAGCACCATGAGTTTGTCTTCGCCGTCGCTGACGATGGCGAGCGGGTTGATTTCGCATTGCAGCGCGTCCCGGTCCCGCATACAGCGGTAGATGGACTTCATCAACTTGGTCATCTGCCCCATCAGCTTGCCCTTGATGCCGATGGCGGTGGCGACCTTGCGGCATTGGAAATCGCGGAGGCCAATGGCCGGATCGACCACTTCCGTGACGATCTTGTCGGGGCTGATCTGGGCGACTTCCTCGATGTCCACGCCGCCCTCGCTGGAGGCGATGACGGTGATGCGCTGGGTGGCGCGATCAATGACTAGCCCCAAATAGAACTCTTTCTTGATCTGGCTGGCCGGTTCGATCCAGACCCGATGCACCAGCGAACCCGAAGGGCCGGTTTGGTGGGTGACGAGGCGGCTGCCGATCATGGCGTCGGCCACTTTCTTCACTTGGTCGATGGAATCAACCACTTTGACGCCACCGGCCTTGCCGCGACCACCCGCGTGGATTTGCGCCTTCACCACCCAGCGGCTACCGCCGATTTCC
>NZ_JBTEKS010000011.1:0-29628 GCF_054333355.1 Methylomagnum sp.
TTTAGTTTGGACAGATCAGCCCCGGTTTGAAGGCCGGATTGTCCAAACTAAAGTTCGGACTCCAGCCCGACACCATGCAGCTTAAGTGTCAAACACAATCCGCATGGACAGGTCGATGGCGCGGATATTTTTAGTCAGCGCCCCCACCGAGATGTAGTCCACGCCGGTTGCGGCGATTTGGCGGAGGGTGTCGAGGGTGACATTGCCGGAGACTTCCAGTTCGGCCCGGCCTTGGGCGAGATTCACGGCCTCCCGCAGCATGGCGGGGGTGAAATTGTCGAGCAGAATCCGCGCCGCGCCCGCCGCCAGCGCCTCCCGCAATTCGTCCAGGGTTTCCACCTCCACCTCGATCATGACCCCGGCTTGCAAGGCTTGCGCGGCCCGCACGGCCTGGGTGATGGAGCCGGCGGCGAGGATGTGGTTCTCCTTGATGAGAATCCCATCGAACAGGCCCACCCGGTGGTTGTGGCAGCCACCGCAACGCACCGCGTATTTCTGGGCCAGCCGGAGACCGGGAATGGTCTTGCGGGTGTCCAGCACCTTGACGCCGGTGCCCTCCACGGCGCGGGCGTAAACCCTGGCCGTGGTGGCGGTGGCGGACAGGGTTTGCAGCAGGTTCAGGGCGGTGCGCTCGCCGGTCAATAAGGCTCGCGCCGGGCCGCGCAGGCCGCACAACTCGGTGCCCGCCGCCACATCGGCCCCTTCCTCCGCCCGCCAGGTGATTTCCACCGAGGCGTCCAGCCGTGCGAACACGGCGGCGAACCAGTCCCGACCACACAGCGTCATCGGTTCCCGCGTCACGACGGTGGCCACGGCCCGCGTGGTTTCGGGCACGATCAGCGCCGTCAAATCGCCGGAACCCAGGTCTTCGGCCAGGAAGCGGCCGATCTCGGCGGGGTCTGGGGCCGGGGAAATTGAAGATTCCAAGCTCATATTGACGAATCCCTCAGGTGTAAAAAACCGACTCGGTTTTAGAAACCGAGTCGGTTTATGCGTTTGTCGGACGGTCGGCCTATTTGTGTTCCTTGGCTTTGGCCTTGGTTTCTTTGGCTGGTTTGGCTGCGGCGGGCTTGGCTTCCTTAGTGGCGGAGGTTTTAGACCCCTTGGCCGAAGCTTTCTTGCCGGTGCCGCTGGCGCTAGCCACCGTCGCGACGGGCGTGATGCCCAGCGCCTTGACGTCCGCCGTCTGGGTGGCCCGCTCCTCGGGCGGCATCACGACGAGCCCTAGGGATTTCAGATAGCCCTTGTCGCCCCAGGCGTTTTCGCTGGCGGCTTCGGCGATGAATTCCTTGAGTCCGGGCGTGGCGCCGATGTTGGCCTGCTTGACGTACAGGAACAAAGGCCGCGTTCCGGGATAGGCCTTGTTCGCGATGGAGTATTGATCCGGCTCCACGCCGTCGATGGGGATGGCGCGGCTGTGGGCGGCGTTTTCGGTCAACAGCCCGTAATCGAAGATGGCGACCTTGGCGGGCGAACCGCCCAGCCGCGCCGCGAGGTCTTCGTCATTTTCGCGGCCTTCGACATACGCGCCGTCTTCCCGCAGGGCGCGGCATTTTTTCAGCGCGTCCAGGGTGGGTTCGGCCTTGCCGTCAACGCTCCACGGGCGGCCCTTGCATTCCTGGTCGGCGATCATGTCCGCGAAGGCGTCGTAGGCACCGGACACGGGCGGCGGGCCGTACACTTCAATCGGGGTGGCCGGGAAGGCGGGATTGATGTCGCTCCAGCTTTTGTTGGGGTTAAGCACCAGTTTGCCCGAGGCGTCCGCCACCCATTTGGCGAGGGCCAAGCGGGCTTCCTTGCGGGTGAGGGCCAAGGGCGGGGCTTTCTTGGATTGGGCCAGCACCAGGCCGTCATAGCCGATTTTCAGTTCAAGGACATCGCCAACGCCGTTGGTCCGGCACTCGTCGCGCTCCTTGGTTTTCATGGGGCGGGCGGTGGCGACGATGTCGGGCGATTCCACGCCGAGTCCTTCGCAAAACAGCTTGATGCCGCCGCTGGTGCCCGTCGCCTGCGCCAGGGGCGTCTGGAAGCGCTTGTTCTTGACGAGCCGCTCGCCGACCGCTTTGACATAAGGGGTCACGGCGGACGAGCCGACGATCAGGATATAGCCACGGTGGAATTCAGCGGAAACCGACGCCGAGAATATTCCGGCGCCCACGAGGGCGGCGAGGGCAAGGGCATTTTTTCGCATAAAAAGCTTCATCAAAAGTCGTGAGTAAACGCGGAAAGCGGGGTAGGGGACGCAGATTGTAAACCCATGTCGGCGCGGCCCGCGATGCGGGCGTCTTTGAATGGCTTGTTCCTCAAATTTAGGCCGACCCGGTCTTTGAAGCCGGGTCGGCCTGCATGAATGCGCACTAAAAAGCAAACCCGCCGGATGGCGGGTTTGCTTGGGTTCGGCGATCGAAGCCGCCGATAGGGGGCGTGTTGCTTAGTCGCCCATCCAACGCAGTTCGACGCGGCGGTTCTTGACCCGGCCAGCCTCGGTGCTGTTGTCGGCGATGGGGTATTCCACGCCGTAGCCCTTGGCCGAAAGCCTATTGGTGACGCCTTTGGCTTTCAGGTAGCGGGCCACCGACTCGGAGCGGCGCTGCGACAGCTTGAGGTTGTACGGCTTCTTGTTGGGCTTGCCCTCGTCACTGGCGTAACCGGCCACTTCGATGTCGCGCTTCTCGGGGAAGGCCACCAGCTGCTCGACCACGCCATCCAGAATGGACTGGGCGCCTTCGGTCAGTTCGTCGGAATCGTATTTGAAGTTGACGCCGCGCAGTTCCATCACAATCGGGCAGCCTTGATCGTCGATCTTGCTGTTCTTCATGGTGCCGGGGCAGCGGTCGTCGCAGTCGTCCACGCCGTCGTGGTCGGTGTCGCGGCCACGGGCGCATTCCTCCGCCGGGGCGGTGGGCACGGCGGCCAAAGGCTGAGGCTTTTCGCCGAACGGAATGACGAAGCCGAGGTTCACCACCAGGTCATTCAGCAGGTCGGACTTGGCGGTGCCGCCGTTGAAATCGTTGAGGGCGTTGGCGGTGTTGCCGCGATAGCGCACGTCGCCGCGCAGCAGGAAGTTGTCGGACAGTTCAACCGTCGCGCCCAGGCCCGCTTCGAAGATGAAGGAGCTTTGCGCCCGGCCACCACCCGCCAAGTCGCGGGCGCTGGTGTTCATGCCGCCCACGCCGAACACGGCATAGGGGGAGAAGGTGTCGCGCATGAAGTAGTATTGCAGATCGACCGTGCCGCCCGCGATGTCGGTGTGACCACCCACGCCCCGAATGTCGTTGCCGTAGTTCTGCCAGAAGCCTTTCAACTCGACGTTGAAGTATTCATTGATAATCTTGCCGACGCCCGCACCGGCCCCCCAGCCTTGCATACCCTTGGTGTCGCCGCCCGTGTAGAGGAAGCTGCCGAAGGGCGCGATGTAAAAGCGGTCGTCCAAAAACGTCTCGTCCGCTTGGACGGCTCCGCCGGCCACCGCCCCCACGAGACCGAGGGCGAGAAGAATTCTTTTTGACATGTCAGTCTCCTATAGACCAAATCACAACAACCATTGAGAAATTCGCAACAAAGCCAATGGTAGCGGCTCGGGTGGCGGTGCGCAACCGGAATCGGTCCTTTTTTCAAGCCCTTAGGGCAATTACTTATAACAATACTGTTAGCTGTTTCTGGCTTTTCGACAAAGCGGCGACGCGCCAAAGCCTTTATGTAGTGCTTGGTCGAGGCGTCCGCCACGATGGGTTGTTGATGAATGGATGCCAAGCCATGCCCCATGCAGGTGCTTTTTCATGGGGTGGTTAAGCAACAGGAAGGGAAAATCGGCGCGGTGATCGGCAATGGGGCGACAGCGGGCGCGATGAAAGGGACGAAATCAGAATCCCAGGGCGCGGAGCGATTCGGCCTCGGCTTGGCTGGCACGGACCACCCGCTTCTCCGGGAAGCAGCAGCTAAAACAACTGCCTTGGCCGGGCACGCTCGTGATCTTGAGTTCCGCGCCATGCCTCGCCAGTACGTGCTTGACGATGGCCAGCCCCAGCCCGGAGCCACTCTTGCTGCCCTCGACGTCCACCCGGTAGAAGCGCTCGGTGAGCCGGGGCAAATGCTCCTGGGAAATGCCGGGTCCGGTGTCCTCGACGTCCAGCCGGACGCCCCGCTTTTCGTCCCGCCAACGCACGCTTACCTTGGCGCTCGACGGGCTGTATTTCATGGCGTTCACCACCAGGTTGGAGAAGGCGCTACGCAATTCCGGCTCGCCGCCCAACAGCCACGCCTCACTTTCCAGCCACAATTCCAGGGTGGGGCGCGGGTCCGCCAGCAGCTCGGCTTCCTCGCAGATGAGTTCCAGCAAGGCGGGCACGTCCACTTCTTGCTGCGGGACTTGATACGCCCCCGATTCCAGGCGGGTCAGCGACAGCAGCCCATCCACCAGGCTTTCCATGCGGGCCGTTTGTTCCTCCATGCGGCGGAACACTTTCTTATAGGAATCCGGCACGGTGCCGACGGAATCGTTCAGGGTCTCCAAGTAGCCCTTGAGCACGGTCAACGGCGTGCGGAGTTCGTGGGAGACGTTGGCGACGAAATCGGTGCGGACCCGCTCCATGAACCGTAGATGGGTCACGTCCTGGGCCACCAGCAGGCGCAAATCCTCGCCATAGGGCACGACGCGGATTTCCAGTTGCACGTTATCCAGCACCGGCGAGGGAATGCCCACCGTCACCTGATAATCGGCGTGGCGCAAATAATGGGTGAATTTGGGATAGCGCAACAGATTGCCGATCTTCTGGCCGATGTCGCCGCGCCGCAACCCCAGCAGCTTTCCGGCGGCCTCGTTGAACCAGTCGATTTGGTCCCTCGGACCCAGCACCACGGTGGCGTCCGGCAGGGCGGCGGTGGCGGTGCGGAAGCGCTCCAGCACCCGGATGAGCTGCTTTTTGCGGCGCTTGTTGCGGCGGCGCAGCCGGAAGATCAGGTAGTAGATTTCTTCCCAAACGCCGTCGGCGTGGGGCATTTCATTGGCCCGGCCACCGCGCAGCCAAGCCATCAATCGGTTGGCGTAGAACAGGTGGCGAGCCAGATAGACCAAGAGGCCCAGCCACAGCACAATGACCGGCTGGCCGAACAGCTTGCCGAAAAAAGCGCCGACCACCAGCGCCAAGAAAATGAATGACAGTTCCGACCGCCAGGTACTCAAGATGAAGCCGTTTTAGAGTTGCTCAGAAAAGCGGTAGCCGAACCCGCGCACCGTCTGGATCATTTCTTCCCGGCCATGCTCGGACAGAATCTTGCGCAGGCGGCGGATGTGCACATCCACGGTGCGCTCCTCAATGAACGAACTGCGGCCCCACACTTGGTCCAGCAGTTGGCTCCGGCTGTAGACCTTATCGGGATGGGTCAGGAAGAACTCCAGCAGGCGGTATTCGGTGGGACTCAGCAGCACCGGATTGTCGGCGATGGAGACCCGATGCTCCTCATTGTACAGGGTGATTCCGCCCTGCTCGATGCGGCCCGAGCGACCCAGCTTGCCGGTGCGCCGCAAGACCGCCTTGATGCGGGCCACCAATTCCCGGGGCGAGAACGGCTTGGTCACATAGTCGTCGGCGCCGACATCCAGGCCGCGAATCTTGTCTTCTTCCTCGCCCCGCGCCGTCACCATGATGATGGGGATGTCGCCGAGTTCCTTATCTTTCTTAAGCCGCCTGGCCCATTCGGCCCCGCTCAGGCCCGGTAGCATCCAATCCAGCACGATGAGATCGGGCGTTTGCTCGGCCATGAGCGCCTGGGCTTGTTGGGTGTCCGGCGCGGCCCGCACACAGAACTCGGCCTGTTCCAGCACCATGGTCAGCATTTCGCGGATGGCGTCTTCATCCTCGACGACGATTACGTTTATAGCGGTCATTCTTCAAAGCTCACTGTGACGAATACCACCGCAATGTACGTGGCGATTATGATGATTTCGTTACAGTCGCGCCGGGCACCCAAGGGCCAGTCCGGCGCGATTATTCCGACGCCGGGCGGGCGGCGGTGTTCCACCATTGGACGAGGCTGAGCACCGCCAGGGAAAGGAAGCATATCAGCACCCAGGCCGGCATACTGAGGCCGAGCAGGGTCCAGTCCACCTTGGCGCAATCGCCGGTGCCCGTCACCATGGCTTTAAGCGTGTCGGTCAGGGGAAAGTAATGGAACATATATTCCAGGCCGGGGGTGCAGGCGGGCACTTCGTCGGAGGGCAAATGTTGTATCCAGACGTGACGGGCGGAAATGCCGCCGCCCACCAGCGCGGTGAGGGCGCCGAATACGGCATAACGGCGGACACCGGAAGGGCCGGGGTTGTGCAGCACCGCCGCCAACATGACCAAGCCGACCGCCACCACCATGATGCGCTGGGAAATGCACAGGGGACAGGGATCGAGTCCGCCGGAGAACTGGAAGAACAGCGCCATCAAAATCAGGCCGACGCAATACAGGAAGCCGAGCAGGAAATAGGTTCTGGGGCTGAATTGGCTGAGTAGTTTTAGCATGATGGGGGCAAGGCGGGTTGGAGTACGGCGGCATCGGGCGACGCCGCCACGGGATGAGGAATCTATCAATCTTCGAGGCGGAATCCCACTTTCAACACCACCTGGAAATGGGCGACCTTGCCGTCAACGATATGGCCGCGAGTCTCGATGACCTGGAACCAGTCTAGGTGATCGTGGGTTTTCGAGGCTTTCTCGACGGCGTTGCGGATGGCTTGGTCCGAACTTTCTGGGGAAGTACCGACGATTTCGATGAGTTTATAGCAACGGCTGGGCATGGCTCTGCTCCTTTGAGTGTGGGAGGTGGGCGGGTGAGGCAAGCGCCGACTGGACCGCACAGAGCATACGGGCGCGGGCCGAAGGAGTCCATATCTGGGAAGGCGGTGGGATTGTGCCGAAAGCGGGGATGGACGCCCTGACCGTTGTCAGCCGCGTCCGGTGGTCCGGGTCGCTAGGGGTTGGGAGTGGGGCGGGTGCGTCGCCTCCCCGGCGGTGGCCAGAACCAGCCCGCCGCCGGTTGCAGCGAGGTCGCCAGAACGATTCCCAGGCGCCATCGAATTAATTTGCCGCACATGGTTCGATCCTTCCCGCCATTCGTTTACCTCCGCATTTATCGGGCGGTCAACGACAGTTTCAATACGCCCGGTACCCGATAGAAAACGCGGGCCGACAAGAAAATTTCCGGTCATTCCCACGCTGCCTTTTTTTGACATTAATCCGACCAACCAGTCCCCATGAAATAACGAAGAATGATAAATCATGACTAATGCCCCTATAACGGCCACGGTGAAAGCAGTTAAATTTATCGTGAACGAAACAAGGGTAGTGTCCCAAAAGTGGATGCAGAACCAATCAAGCCTTTTATAATCATAAAGTTAATGCTCTTCATATCCATATCGAGAACACTACCCCGGAAGGGCACCTATGGAATTCAGAGACTATTACCAAATTATGGGCGTCCCGCGTGACGCCTCCCAGGAGGATATTAAGCGCGCCTACCGGAAGCTGGCCCGCCAATATCACCCCGATGTCAGCAAGGAGTCCAAGGCCGAGGACAAGTTCAAGGAATTGGGCGAGGCCTATGAGGTGCTTAAGGACCCGGAAAAACGCGCCGCCTACGACCGCATCGGCACGGGCCGTCACCACGGCGAGCGGTTCAGTCCGCCACCCGATTGGGATGTCGGCTTCGACTTCGGGGGTGGTGGATTCACCGGGGGCGACGCGGCGGGGTTCAGCGATTTTTTCGAGAGCCTGTTCGGGCGCTCCGCCGGACGCGGAAGTCGGCAAGCTCGTGGCGCATGGGGCGGACCCTTGACGCCCGAGGACCGGCACGCCGTCGTCCATGTCGGCTTGGAAGACGCCTATGCCGGGGGCGTCCAGACCATCGCCCTGGAAGTGCCGGAGCTGGACCCCCGTGGGCGCGTCACCCTGCGCTCCCGCACACTGAACGTGAGGATTCCCAAAGGCGTCAGGAAGGGTCAGCGCATCCGCCTGGCCGGACAGGGCGGCACCGGGACGCGGGGTGGGGCCGCCGCCGATTTGTACTTGGAAGTCCACTTCAAGCCGCACCGCTTATTCAGGCCGGAAGGGGGCGACATTTATCTTGATTTGCCCGTGGCTCCCTGGGAGGCCGCCTTGGGCAAGAAAGTCACCGTGCCCACCCTGGCCGGCAAAGTCGGCCTGACACTCCCCCCAAATTCTCAAACCGGGCATAAACTTCGTTTGAAGGGCCGGGGCTTGCCGGGCGAGCCGCCAGGGGATCAGTACGTGGTGCTGCGCCTTGTGACGCCGGAGGCGACTAGCCCTGAGGCCAGGGCCTTATATCAGCGGATGGCGGAACTCATGCCCATGAATCCGCGTGCCCACATGGAGGATTGACGATGGCCGAACGTTCCAAAATGACGGCGAAGGGCGTGTTGCTGGACGAGCGGACGCGGTTTTCGCTGGTGGAATTGTGTGAGGTTTGCCGGATCAGCGCGGATTATGTGCTGGAGGTGGTCGACGAGGGCATCATCGAACCGGAGGGCGGCGAACCGGCCCAATGGCGCTTCCGGGCCGCTGATTTGCGGCGCGTGCAGACCGCCTTGCGTTTGCAGCGGGACTTGCGGGTGAACCTGCCCGGCGCCGCCTTGGCACTGCATCTGCTGGAAGAGTTGGACGCCACGCGGCGGCTCGTCCGCGAGTCCTTGTTCAACTGACCGAATTCAATCGGAGCCATTCTCATGAATACCTCCCATCAAGACGGCTATGATTCAAGTCGCGCCCTCAGTGTCTTGTCGGAAGGCTGGCACGCCCTCAAGCAACGGGCCGCCCACGCCTTGACCCACTTCATGCCCGCCGGAGAGGCCGGGCCGGGGCGGGGCGCTTCCCGCTGGAGCCTGCTACCGGCGGAGGTGTGCGAGACGGAGGACCGGGTGGTGGTCGCCCTCGAAGCGCCGGGGATGCGCCCGGAGGATTTCGATGTCGATGTGATTGAGAACGTGCTGGTGATTCGCGGCGAGAAGCGGGCGGCGCAAGAGGAGATGCCGGAGGCGGGCCGGTATTTTTTGTTGGAACGCGCCTACGGGGCTTTCGGGCGGGCGGTTCATCTGCCAGCGGACGTGGACCGGGACCACGCGACCACCCATTATCGGGCCGGGGTTCTTGCCATCACGCTGCCCAAGCGCGTTCGCAATCGCGTGGGGCGGGTAGTGACGGCGCTTGATAAGCGCTGGGCGAACTGTGGTGAATGGCAAGGCCGCCGAGTCTCCGGCTGGACGATTGGAGCTTGGAAATGGTTTCGACAACACAGGGGTTGGCCTAATTCGATTCATGTTTTCCTGGTACAATAGTCCGCTTTTTTCAGGATTCGCGTTGGCGGAAAGTAACGGACTTTCGATTTTAGACAGTTTTCTTCCGGCTTACTGACCGGAAGTGGATTGAAGCGCGCAGCCCGATTGCGAAGTTCGGACGGTTTTGACAGGTTATCGCCAACAGGTCGGCACGGTTCGACGCTTCGGAACATTGGGTTTATAGAATGATTCCTTCGGGCGGCGGATTCGATGTCGACCTGACTGGGCAGCACCAATATCGGGCTATTTCATGATACTCAAGGAACCACAATTACAGCAGCGGCAGCATAGCTATACCCGTAAAGACCTGCTTCAATGCGGGCGCGGGGAAATGTTCGGTCCCGGCAACGCGACGTTGCCACTGCCCCCCATGCTGATGTTTGACCGCATCACGCACATTGATTCGGACGGCGGCCCCCACGAAAAGGGCTTAATTACCGCCGAATTGGACATCAATCCAGACCTCTGGTTTTTCGCCTGCCACTTCCAGAACGACCCGGTCATGCCCGGCTGTTTGGGCCTGGACGCGATGTGGCAGCTGATTGGCTTCTATCTCGGCTGGATGGGTGGCCTCGGACGCGGGCGGGCGCTCGGCGGCGGCGAGGTCAAGTTCCGCGGCCAGGTCTTGCCCCATCACACCCTCGTGACCTACCGTATTCATTTGAAGCGAGTGATCCTGCGCAAGCTGGTGATGGGCATCGCCGACGCCGAGATGGAATGCGATGGCAAGGTCATCTATGAGGCCACCGACCTGCGGGTCGGACTGTTCACTTCCACGGATGCTTTCTAAAGGAGTTCCCAGGTTATGAAACGTGTTGTTGTTACCGGCCTCGGTATCGTATCCAGCATCGGCAACAATCGGCAGGAAGTGACGGAGTCCTTGCGCGAGGGCAAATCCGGCATCGAGCTGAGCGCCGAGTACCGTGAACTCGCTTTCCGCAGCCATGTGCATGGTCCCCTGCGGCTGAATCCCGACGACCTGATCGACCGCAAGATTCGGCGCTTCATGGGCGAGGGCGCGGCCTACAACTATATCGCCATGCGTGAGGCCATCGCGGACGCCGGGCTTGAAGGGAGCGAGGTGTCGAACCCGCGCAGCGGCTTAATCATGGGGTCGGGCGGTCCCTCGACCTCCAACATGCTGCTGGCCTGGGATAGCTTCCGGGAGAAGGGCGTGAAGAAGGTCGGCCCCTACATGGTGCCGCGCAGCATGTCCAACACCAATTCCGCTTGCCTCGCGACGCCGTTCAAGATCAAGGGCGTCAACTATTCCATTAGCTCGGCCTGCGCCACCAGCGCCCATTGCGTCGGCAACGCGGCGGAACTGATTCAACTGGGCAAGCAGGACATTATTTTCGCGGGCGGCGGTGAAGAATTGCATTGGACGCTGAGCGTGCTGTTCGACGCCATGGGCGCCCTGTCCTCCAAATACAATGATGAGCCGCTACGGGCCTCGCGTCCCTACGACGCGGACCGGGATGGTTTCGTCATTTCCGGTGGCGGCGGCGTTTTAGTCATGGAAGAACTGGAACACGCCAAGGCCCGTGGCGCGAAAATCTACGCGGAATTGGTGGGCTACGGCGCCACCTCCGACGGCTACGACATGGTTCAGCCTTCCGGCGAGGGCGCGGTGCGCTGCATGAGACAAGCTATGGAAAACATCCGTGGCCCCATCGACTACATCAACGCCCATGGCACCAGCACCCCGGTGGGCGACATCCGGGAGTTGCAGGCGGTTCGGGAAGTGTTCGGCAACGAAGTGCCCCCCATCGCGTCCACTAAGTCTCTGACCGGCCACGCCCTGGGCGCGGCGGGCGTGCATGAGGCGATTTACTCGCTGTTGATGATGGAGGGCCGGTTCATCGCCGCGTCCGCGAATGTCGAAAACCTCGATCCGGGCGCGGAAGGCGTCTCCGTGGTTCGCCAGCGCATCGACGACGCCCGAGTGGACATCGCCATGTCCAACAGCTTCGGTTTCGGCGGCACCAACGCGAGCCTCGTATTCCAGCGGTATGACGGATAGCGCGACGGCCCATCTGGGGGAAAAGCAGCGCTACGAGTTCAACAAGCTGCAAAAGCGCCTGCGGCGGCTCACGGGGGACGCCATCGTCGATTACGGTATGATTGATGAGGGCGACAAGGTCATGGTCTGCCTGTCCGGTGGCAAGGACTCCTACACGCTGCTGGACATCCTCCTGAGTCTCCGCCTTAGCGCCCCGATCAACTTCGATATCGTGGCCGTTAATTTGGACCAGAAGCAGCCGGGCTTTCCGGCCCATGTGCTGCCGGACTATCTGACCAGCCGGGGCGTGCCATTCCAGATCATCGAGCAGGACACCTACAGCATCGTCCAGCGGGTCGTCCCGGAAGGGAAGACCACCTGCGGGCTGTGTTCCCGCCTCCGCCGGGGCATCCTGTACCGCTATGCGTCCGAGAATGGCGTCACCAAGATCGCCCTCGGCCATCACCGCGACGACATCCTAGAAACCTTCTTCCTCAATTTGTTCTACGGCGGCACGCTCAAAGCGATGCCGCCCAAGCTCCTGAGCGATGACCGGCGGCATGTGGTGATCCGACCGCTGGCCTACTGCAAGGAGCAGGACATCGACCGCTATGCCACCATCAGGAATTTCCCGCTCATTCCTTGCAACCTGTGTGGCTCACAAGAAAACCTCCAGCGCCAAGCGATGAAGGAGATGCTGCGGGGCTGGGATCGGCAGCATTCTGGCCGCGTGGAGACGATTTTCACGGCGCTGCAAAATGTCGCGCCCTCGCAGCTGGCGGATCGCAATTTATTCGACTTCGCCAATCTTGAGCAATTGCGCGGACTTGGCTCTTGTCCGACAGAAGTTGTCGCGGCGGGATTGGACGTGCTGGCCCTTTAGGCTGGCTGTCCGTCTGTCGATGAGCCGCCCAATTTGGGGCGGTTTCGCGTCAAAGATAAATCCCGCTCTTGCATTTTGGGGAAATCTTCTTTATAAAGTTGTCGTGCTGTAGGCACTACCAACTATAACTTTTAAAGCTTAATTGAGGAGGATCTTATGAAGAAGTTGCTCTGCGTTGTCAGCGTTATCATGATGTCTCTGGTTGTTGTTGGCTGCGGTAATTCCCCGGACGGCGACAAGCAGAAGATTGAAGCTCCTGTTCAGTTCTAAGATTAGTTATATCTTAACGTAGCCTCCTCCGTGTATAACTTCCTCGCTTAGGGAGTTTAAGAATATCAACAAAGTGCGGATAAGCTTGTTAAGTTAAGGTTTTGAAGCCCGAACGCTGGTTCGGGCTTTTTTTTACGAAAATTAAGGATTCTGCGTCATTTTGTCGCGTGTCCCAGGCTTTTTTAAGCGGGAAAACAAGACTCACTCGACTTGACAGAGATTGAGCAGAAGGTAAGATAGTCGCCGCAATAGCATGAGACGCTATTCAAAGAGACACACAAGAGAACAAATTTAGGTAGGTATAAAAAAATGGGAATGATCCTCGAATTGGTTGAAAAGATGAGATCCCCGGTGGGTATCGTGGTAACCATCGTGGTTATCGCCGCTGGTGTGTTCTTTGTGCGCTGGGTTTTCAACGACGAAGAAAAAAAGTAAGTTTTTGAATCGTGGCAAGTTTAGAAAACCCATGCACCATAGCCTTAGGCTTTAGCTAGTTTTCTATCCTTGCCACTTCGTATCTAGGGGGTTATCTCTTCCCCCTTTATATTTCCCTTCCTATCGCAGCTTCTTCTCCAGCCCGTCGTTATTCGACAGCCGTTTGGAAAGCCAAACTCCATCCGTTTTAGAATCTAACTCGTTCCGCCCCGAACGCTCGAAACAGAGTCGGGCGTACACCGCCCTCCACAACCAGCCTCATCTTTTCTGATCTTATTTGCCCGCTTGCTCGTTTCCCGCATTAAATTAACCTGCGGATTCACGCCCGGCTTCTATATCTTGCTCGGCGCGCTGGCCCTGCCCGCATTCATTCGCGTTCATTGCGGATAACATTGCCCGCCTGCGAGAGCGGCCCAGCGGCCTCTAGTCGAGCGGCTGCGTGAGAACGGTTCGGCATCTTCGGAAAAGCCCAGCGTTTAATATGCCATCACGCCCATCCTTAGCGGTTTGGTTGACCACCACCAACCAAGGCGCCTTGCTGCAACCACAGGCGCAAGACCTCCGTTTTTCCGACGCCATCGATAGCTCTCCCGGCATCAACGTGGACGAGGGACGGACTTACCAAGCCGTGGAGGGATTCGGCTTTTCCCTGACTGGCGGTAGCGCCCTGCTCATCAGTCGCTTGCCAGTGGATGAGCGAAGCGCCTTGCTGCGGGAGCTGTTCTCGCCCGGGGGGAACGGCATCAGCGTGGGCGTCCTGCGCCTCAGCATTGGCGCGTCCGACCTCGGCGAGCGCTGCTTTTCCTATGACGACACGCCTGCCGGAGAAGCAGATTTTGCGCTGGCCCATTTCGACATCGGGGCAGGCGATCCCGAGGTCATTCCCCTGCTGCGCGAGATTCTGGCGATCAATCCCGCGCTCAAAATCATCGCCGCGCCTTGGTCGGCGCCGCCGTGGATGAAAACCAACCGTGGATTTGTCGGTGGCAAACTAAGGCCGGATTGCTACGCTGTTTACGCCGCCTATCTGGTCAAATATCTCCAAGCCATGCGGGAAAATGGCGTCACCGTTCACGCCATCACGCCGCAGAATGAGCCGCTGAACCATAAGAACGACCCCAGCATGATCATGGCGGCGGACGAGCAGGCCGAATTTATTAAACACCATCTGGGCCCGGCCTTGTGGGCGGCGGGCTTGGCGGAGGTGGACGTGTTCTGCTGGGACCACAACTGCGATAGGCCCGACTACCCACTAGCGGTGTTCGCCGATGCCGAGGCGCGGCGTTATCTGGCGGGTTCGGCTTGGCATTTGTACGGCGGCGATATTGCGGTTTTGTCCAATATTCACCGGGCTTATCCCGACATGAAGTTGTATTTCACCGAGCAATGGGTTGGGGCGGACGGCGCGTTCGGCCCGGATTTGATGTGGCATGTGCGGCACGTCCTGATCGGTGCCACCCGGAATTGGAGCCGCGTGGTGCTGGAATGGAACCTAGCTTCCGATCCTGACTGCGGACCCCACACGCCGGGTGGTGAATCCCGCTGTGTTGGCGCCTTGACCGTGGGCGATGGAGTTACCCGCAATGTCGCCTATTACGTCATCGCCCACGCCGCGAAATTCGTCCGCCCCGGTTCGGTGAGGATTTATTCCGATGAGTGGCCCGCCTTGCCCAATGTGGCGTTCCGCACGCCCGACGGCCATATCGTCCTGATTGCGCTGAACGATGGTGCCGCCCCCCAATCCTTCAACATTGTTCACCGGGGCCAACGAGCCGCCGTCATCTTGCCGGGCGGCGCGGTCGCCACTTATGTTTGGCCGACGGGATGACGTGTCTGTAGGTTGGACTTAAGTCCGACCTACCCTGTGTGTGAGGCGGTGCATCAATCCCCAAGTAGCACATCCACCCGCCGGAATTGGCCACGCCGCACAGCTTCGGCGTCTTCACCGTCCAGATACGACCCATCCACCGCCCGCCTGCCGCCCGCCCGCCCGTATAGCTGAAAGCGGCGCGGCGTGGGCGCGTCCGGGCCGAAGGTATCCCGGCGCGTGGGGTTGATGTACACCAGCAAAGTCGCCCCCAAGAAAGCACAGGCCGCGCTGTCGCGGGGTAGCATTTCCTCCACGCCAAACGGGGCAACCCGTGTCTCAACCGTAGAAAACAGCGCCTTCGACAAAGCGGGCGTGGGCCGAAACCGGAGCTTTCCCTCTTCAAACACAAAAGGGGTCGGCCCTATGAACAGATGCGCCCACAGGTGCAGGAATTCCACCGTCGCCCCGGACAAGCGGGCCACACAGCCCCGGCCATGTTCCCTAGCGTCGATGGCGAAGCCGCTGCCCACCAGAAAGCTGGAATTCTCGATGGGATTGCGGCGGTATTCCTCGACGCGGCGGAACGGCACCAACAGCTTTTCGATTTCCCCGTAGAACTCCGCCACCAGCCCCCGCCGCACCATTTCCAGCACGAACTTGTAATGCATGTGCAGGAAGATGGAGCCGTTTTCCAGCCAGCCATCATTGAAAACGCCAATCCGCCCCAGTGCCAGCGCCCGGTCGCCCAGGGGTTCATTGACGCGGTACATGCCCAGCTTGCGGTCGAAAAGCGGGCTGTTCCGCGCCGCGTGATAAAGCGTCCGCGCTTCTTCCGGCGGGGCGATGCGTAGGGCGTGAACGAAGCCTTCCAAGAACACAGGCAGCGGGTGCCGCCGGAAGCGCGTCACGACCACATGCCCGTTGCCCGTTTCCCGGAACGCTACCGCCTCATAGGAAAAGTACGTGTCGATGCCCGCCGCTGTCCGCGCCTTGGCGATGGCCCCGTCCAGATACGCCGAAACCCTATCCAAGAAAACCCGCGCCCGCTCAAACGCAAGCGCTGTTTCCGCGCCCTCGAAGCCCATGAACACCTGGTCCCGATAGCCTTCCTTGGCGGTCTGGCTGGCTTCCCAAAAGGCGTCGGCGGACAGGGCGGGGCGCTGCAACAGCGTTTCCAGCGTCGCCACGAATTCCGCCAATTCCACCGGCAGCGGGCATTCACCATCAACATCGGCCAAGGCGTGGCGGGTGAAATCGGCCAGCCGCTTGAGTTCGATGGTCTCGTTCACCGACGCGCCGAACAACCCCGGCAAACCATTCAGCGCGTCGCACCAGCCGGGCCGGTCGGCTTCCATTTCGATGCCCACGCCGTCGGGGTCCAACGAGGCCAGTTTGTTGGCGACCAGGGTGATGATTTTGCCGAGCAGGGTGGTTGTCACCACCGCCCCCGTGCCGCCATCGGCGCGGACCCGGTAGGGGCATTCGGTGCGGGAGTTAATCAGGGCGATTTTCTCGGGCCGGGCTTCCACCGCGCCGAAGCGTCGCACGCCTTGCGGCGTCAGAACGTGTTTGCGGGAACGCGGCAGCACAAAATGGGTGGGATCGAAAAAGCTGTAGCGGCGCTCCCGGAACAAATCGGCCACCCGCTCCGGCAAAATGGCCGCGTAGCTTTCCAGCAAATCCACCAGATAAGTCCAATGGTCGGACCAATAGCCCCGGTCGAATTCGGCGTCTTCCACTTCCCGAGCATCCCGCAGAATGGTTTCAATGACCGGCTCGGGTTCGTCCGTTCCGGCCCGGATGACGCGCCACAGCTCCCCGTATTTGAAGGGTCGGGCAAGCAAGTCCCGCAGGCCGGGGAATCGGGCGGTAGGCTCGGGAAAGGCCGCGCCATCCACGCTAAAGCGCGAATTCCGCAGCACTTGCGGGTTGTAGCCGTCGGGCTGGATGAGGTTGAAGAAGTAATGGATGTTCCGGGCGTCCAGCGCGGGATCGAACCACACATCCAGGCGGCGGTTTTGCAGCATGTCGCGGAAATCGCCGTTGCCCTCGGAATAAGGCGAATCCTGCACCAGAAAGTCGTTGTAGTCGCGTTCCAGGTCGCCGTGCTTGCGGCCATACAAATGCAGGCGCTTCCCGCCCGGCACGGCCATGGAGAAGCCGCCACGCAAGCCGTTGTCCAGATAACACTGGCGGGCGTAGGCGTCGAATAAAGGCTGTGCCGTGGCGGTGAAGGCCCGCTGGGTCAGGTCGTCCACCAGCCGCCGATTGATTTCACCCTTGGCTTCAAGCCAAGCCGCGTCGGTAATCCCGCCCAAGAATGCTTGGAGCATTTCCCAGGTCGGTGCCTGGCCGTACACGCCATAAAAGACGCGGATTTCCCCCGGCACTAGGTCAAGACTCAACGCCTGGAAGGCGGAAGGCGTCCGGTTGCCCGTCACTTGTCCGCCAAATTCCAAAGGCTGGGCAGAATAGAAACGCTCGGGGCTGGAAAAATCATCCGCCCGCCCGAAAATCTTTTCCGCATCCACCACCGTCTGCGTGCGCCGACCATCCAGAAAGCCGGCGAAGAAATTGCCCGCCATCACCGGCTCCACCTGCGGCGTGTCGGTGGGCAGCACTTTCAGGCGGAAGAACGGCGACCGTTCCGCCACGCCTTCCACCACCATGTAGGCTTCCACGGTGCGGCTCATGAACTTCACGCACCACTGATTCATGCCATAGGGCAGGACTTGCGGCAGGCCGTCCACGATCTCCACCCGCCGGGGCTGGGATGACAGGTTTTGCACCGTCACCCGCCGCACCAGCCCCGCCAGGGGTGCCTCGGGCAAGGTGAACATATCGGCCCGGATGCGCAGCTCCAAGCGGGGGTGAATTTCCTCCACGCCGACCTCGTGGGGCGTGATGTAGAGGCGTTGGCGGGCTTCCTCGCCGGCGCCGCGCTGGAACGGCTCGTGGGTGAAGGCTTCGCCGCCCGCCGAAACTTTCAGGAAGGTGCGGAAGCCACGGGACGGCGTGAGTTGATAGGCTTTGTCGGCGGGGAAGAATTCCACCATGGCCCCGTCCTTGTTGCGCACGCCGAAGCAGGCCATGGCTTGGCCCCGGTTGACGTAAAAGGCCCAAGCCGGAACGCCGGTGGGTCCGGCGATGCCGGGCAGGAAGCTGGCGAAGGGGGCGCGGTCGTTGTATTGCTCGACGACGAACGCGCCGGTTTCGTCGAAGTAATAGGGGGGATGGCTCATGGGCTTAGGTTTCAGTATCGTCGATGGGTTACGCTACGCTTCACCCATCCTATAACTATTTTTCCAACTCAAACAAAAACGTCTTAATCCCCCGCGCCGGAAGCATCGTCTCCGCCTGCACTCCCGTGGTTTTCAGGTCGAATTCGATAGGCTGCTCAGTACGGTTCAAAACGACCACGGCCACCGTTCCGTCAGTGTTCAGAAAAGCCGTCGCTTCCAGCGCGTCCAATGTTTTGGCGCAAAGTATCCGCCGCGCTCCGGGTCGGATGAAGCGCGAGAATTGCCCGATATAAAAATACGAGCTTTGATACCTTATATCGCCGGTTTGTGTGTCGGCGATAATCGGGGCGCTGCAATAATTGCCCACATGATTGGGACCGCCTAATTCATCCAGAATCAGATTCCAATCCACCCAAGCGACCGTCCAGCGGTTCAGGTCATTAATAATGGACCGGGCATAACGCTCCCCTGTTTCCCAAGAGCCTAAATGCGGCCCGCCTTCTTGACAGCCTTCGGTAAAGATAAGGTGTTTGTCGGGATAGGCGTCGTGGGCCATTTGGACATTATCGAAATGGTCCCCGCAATACCAATGAAACCCCACGCCCCAGACATACCGCGCCGCCGCCGGATCATCCAAGACTATTTTGGCGCGTTCATACATCCGGTCGCGGTTGTGGTCCCAAATAATGATCTTGATATGGCCCAGCCCCGCGCTTTCCAGCGCAGGGCCGAGAAAATCCCGCACGAAATCACGTTCTTCCTCGGCGGTATATAGGCAGGAATCCCAGGTTTGGGTGGCTTCCGGCTCGTTTTGCACGGTCAAGCCCCAGATGGGTATTCCTTCTCGCTCATATTCACGGATATACCGGACGTAATAATCAGCCCAAGCGGCGCGATATTCGGGCTTGAGCTGTCCGCCGCCATTCATCCGCCCGGTGGTCTTCATCCACGCGGGCGGACTCCACGGCGAAGCAAACAGCCCGAGTTTCCCGTCGCATAAGGCCTGCGCGTCGCGAATCATGGGAATCAAAGCTAGACGGTCGCGGGCTATGTTGAAATGGCTTAGCTCGGTGTCGCCATCGACTTCGGTATAGGCATAATTGCCAGTGGCGAAATCACAGCTATTAATGTGGGTTCGGCACAGGGTATAACCGTGGCCTGCGTCTGGGGAAAAATACGCAGCCAATATTTCCTGGCGTTTATCGGACGGCATTTTGTCCAACGTTACGGCGGAGGCTTCGGTGAAGGCGCCGCCAAAGCCGATGAATTCCTGAAATTGCACGGCGGGATCGATAAAAACGGAGGGCCGGGCGGGTGCCGTGGCGGAAATAAAGGCGGTGGTTTCGGTTGCGGATAGCCGCTGGCCGGTATCGCGGGCCGTACAGAAGCTTTTAATGCGGTGTGGCTTGGTCATGGGATTAATCCTGTACAGGTAATGTGGCGGATTCGGTGGCCGTCGAAACCGTCCCCGTCATCAATCGGTCGAATTAAATTCATAGGATGGGTGAAGGTGCGCCATGATGAATATCCAATTGATGAATGACAACCGCGCACCGCAACCCGTCATGCCTCCGCTTGGAGTGATGGGTTACGGCGCACGGAGAAACCGACCGAATATCAGCCTCTTTGGTGTGCGCCTTCATCCATCCCACAGATAATCGCGGGAAATTTTCATCGCGGATTGCCCCGTCACGTTCATCATCCAAAATCACCCGTTAATCACGCAACATCCCGAGGAGGGTTCCCCATGGCCGTCGATTCCACGCATCCCGAGCCGAACAACCTCATCAGCGCCTTCGGACCCGCCCGCGCCACGGTGCCGGGTGCCCCGCTCGACGCTGACCAATTGCGCCAAATCCACGCCTTCTGGCGGGCCTGTAATTATCTGGCGTTGGGCATGATCTACCTTAAGGATAATCCCCTGCTGCGCGAGCCGCTCCAGCCCGAACACATCAAGAACCGCCTGCTCGGCCATTGGGGTGCCAGCCCCGCGCTGTCCTTCACTTACACCCATCTGAACCGGGTCATCAAGAAATACGATCTCGACGCCATTTTCCTGGCCGGTCCCGGCCATGGGGCGCCGGGCGTGTTGGGTCCGGTATATTTGGAGGGTAGCTACTCGGACATCTATCCCGACAAGAGCCTCGACGCGGAGGGCTTGAAAGCCTTCTTCAAGCAATTCTCCTTCCCCGGCGGCATCGGCAGCCATTGCACGCCGGAAACGCCCGGCTCCATCCACGAGGGCGGCGAACTGGGCTATGTGCTGTCCCACGCCTGCGGAGCGGCCTTCGATAACCCGGATTTGATCGTCGCGGCGATGGTCGGCGACGGCGAGGCGGAAACCGGCCCGCTGGCGACCTCCTGGCACATCAACAAATTCCTCAACCCGGCGCGGGACGGGGCGGTGCTGCCGATCCTCAATCTCAATGGCTACAAGATCAACAACCCCACGTTGCTGGCCCGCATCGGTCATGACGAGTTGGAAAAGCTGTTCGAGGGCTATGGCTGGACGCCGCTGTGCGTGGAAGGCTCGGACCCGGACACGATGCACCAGGCCATGGCCGCGACCTTGGATCATGCGGTCGAGTTGATCCGCGCCGCGCAGGAGGAGGCCCACCGCACCGGCCAAGCGAAACGGCCCCGCTGGCCGATGATCGTGCTGCGTGCGCCCAAGGGCTGGACCGCGCCGGGCGAGATCGACGGCCACAAGATCGAAGGCTTTTGGCGCGCCCATCAGGTGCCCATCGCCGATGTGAAGAAGAACCCGGCCCATTTGCAGTTGTTGGAAGACTGGATGCGCCGCTATCGACCGGAGGAATTATTCGATGCCGACGGTGCCCCGGTGGCGGAAATTCGCGCCCTCGCCCCGACGGGCCGCCGCCGGATGGGGTCCAATCCCCACGCCAACGGCGGCTTGCTCAAGCGGGCGCTGCGGATGCCGGATTTCCGCGAGTACGGCATTCCAGTCGAACAGCCCGGCCAATCTGAAGCGGGGAACACCCAGCCCTTGGGCGTATTCCTGCGCGACATCATGCGGGCCAATTCGCAAAGCTTCCGGGTGTTCGGGCCGGACGAGACCGCCTCGAACAAGCTTCAGGCCGTGTACGAAGCCGCGAAAAAATTCTGGATCGCCGAGTATTTCCCGGAAGACAGCGACGGCGGCGAACTAGCCCCCGATGGCCGGGTGCTGGAAATGCTCAGCGAACACACCCTGGAAGGCATGTTGGAAGGCTATTTGCTGACCGGGCGGCACGGCTTCTTTTCCACCTACGAGGCATTCGTCCACATCATCGACTCCATGTTCAATCAGCACGCCAAGTGGCTGTCCATCTGCAACCATTTGTCGTGGCGGGAAAAAATCGCCTCACTCAACCTGCTAATCACGTCCACCGTGTGGCGGCAGGACCACAACGGCTTCACCCACCAAGACCCCGGCTTCCTCGACGTGGTGGTGAACAAAAGCGCCGAAGTGACGCGCATCTATCTGCCGCCGGACGCGAATTGCCTGCTGTCGGTGGCCGACCATTGCCTGCGTAGCGAGAACTACGTCAATGTCATCGTGGCCGACAAGCAGAACCATCTGCAATATCTGGACATGTCCGCCGCCATCGCCCATTGCACCAAGGGCGTCGGCATTTGGGATTGGGCCAGCAACGATCAGGGCGTGGAACCGGATGTGGTGATGGCCGCTGCGGGCGATGTGCCGACACAGGAGGCGCTGGCCGCGACGGCGCTGCTGCGGGCGGAATTCCCCGATCTCAAGCTGCGCTTCGTCAACGTGGTGGATTTGTTCAAGCTGCAACCCGAGACCGAGCATCCCCACGGCCTGTCCGACCGGGATTTCGACAGCCTGTTCACGCTGGATAGGCCAGTGATTTTCAACTTCCACGGCTATCCCTGGCTGATTCACCGCCTTGCTTATCGCCGCACCAACCACGGCAATATGCACGTCCGGGGCTACAAGGAGAAGGGCAATATCAACACGCCTTTGGAGTTGGCGATTCGCAATCAGATTGACCGCTTCAGCCTCGCCATCGACGTCATCGACCGCGTGCCGAGGCTCCGGGTGGCGGGCGCTCACGCCAAAGAAAAGTTCAAGAATCAGCAGCTTGCTTGCCGACAATACGCCTATGAACATGGGACGGATTTGCCGGAAGCGACGGCGTGGCGGTGGGCGGGTTGATTTGCTCTGGGTGGGTTTGTGGGAGTGGGCTTTAGCCCACGCTTGGCGCGGCTGGCGCGGGCTGAAGCCCGCTCCCACAGCCTTACGCCGTATAATCCCTTACCCCAATTTCAATCACCGCCACCCGTGAATTCATTTCCCTATCGCTTTGCCCGCAAGCGCGGCTGGGCCGTGCTGGGCCTGTTGTTGCTGGTGCTGATGCTGCTTGGCGGCATGATCTGGCGCAATCTGGAACGCTTCGAAACCACCCGCGCCTATGTCAGCTACGCCCACCGCATCCAGCAGGTGGCATCCGACCTGCAAGCGGCGCTGGCCGACTACTTCATCTTCCATAACAAGCAGCTAGACGGCCGGCGCTTGTCCCGCCTGTCCGCCGAGACCGCCGATCTGGCCCGCGAGGACTACCACGTCGCGCCCGAGACGCCGGAGAAGCTGGGCGAATTGAGCCGCACCATCCTCGCCCTGACCGAGCCGCTGGCGACGCCGGAGCAGCAGGAAGCCAAGCTGTTGCACGCGCTTAATCTCACCAGCGCGATGATGGATGCGGAGACCCTACAGCGGGAGGCCTTGATGGATGACATCGGCACCGACACCCGCACCGAGGTCGAATTGGCGTTCGCCTTCGCGACGGGGGTTTTGCTGATTGTCGGGTGGTTCCTGCGCTTTCGCATCTTGGCGCCGCTGCATGATCTCCGGGAGTTGTTGTTGCGGCTGGCCCAGGAGGACTACACGCCCATCGGCACCCGCAAGATCGACCCGCTGTTATTGCCGGTCTTCAATAGCTACAACGACATGGTGCGGCATCTGGCGGAATTGGAGGAGGCCAAGCGCCATTACGCGGCATCGTTGGAGGACGAGGTGCGTTCCGCCACCCGCGCCTTGCTGGAACAACAGGCCGACTTGGCCCGCACCGAGCGCTTGGCGGCGGTGGGCGAACTGGCGGCGGGCATCGCTCACGAGCTACGCAACCCTTTGGCGGGCATCCAAATGAGTTGCGTCAACCTACGCAAAGAGATTGCCGACGAGGGGCAGTGCGAGCGGGTGTCGATCATTATTGAGGAACTCAAGCGCATGGCCCGGCTGCTCAATGAGTTGCTGGATCAGAGCAAGCACACGCCTGCGCCAGTGCGGGAATTCGACTTGTCGGGCATGGCGCGGGAGTTGGTGTCCCTGACCCGCTACCAGATTCCGCCGGATATTGAATTGCGCGTCGAGGGACCGGAGCATCTGATGTGTCGGCTGCCGGAATGCCGCCTCCGCCAAACCCTGCTCAATCTCATCCTGAACGCGGCCCAGGCCTTGGGCAAACAGCCGGGCACGATCCGCATTGATCTGCGCCCGGATGGCGGGCGTATTGTTTTGACCGTGTCCGACGATGGTCCCGGCTTCACGCGGGAAATGCTGGACAGCGGTGTCCGCCCCTTCGCCACGGGAAAGCCCGGCGGCACGGGGTTGGGCTTGGCGATGGTGCAGCGCTTCGTGCGCGACCTTGGCGGACAGCTTAACCTTGCCAACGCCGAGCCGCATGGTGCCTGTGTGCGGCTGTCGATTCCGTTCCGCTGCGGTTGATGACCGGGCACCTGTGGGAGCGGGCTTCAGCCCGCGATTGGGCGAGTTACTATCGTGGGCTAAAGCCCACTCCCACAGTTCTTACAGCCGTATCTCGTCGCTCGACGCCATGCTCAACGACGTGCTGACTTCCTTCACCGTCTCCGCCCGGGTCCGATCCAGATAGACCTTGGATTTCTCCACCTCCTGGCTCAACACATCCACGGTTTTCTGCATGTTCGTGAGCGCCTGCACCTTGTAATTGGACACCATGTCCATGGTTTCGTAGATGTTCTGGAAGGCCAGTTTCAGCTTGTCCAGACTGACGGCGGCGCTGGCGGCCTGCTCGTGGACCTTGCCGGCCTGCTGCTTGAGCATGACCGAGGTGGATTCGATCATGTTGCCGGTGGTGGCGTTGAGGGCGCCGATTTGGTCCAGCACCAGTTTTTGATTGGCGAGCGCCTGGGCGACGATGACCGCCGTGCGCAAGGCGGAAACGGTGGTGGTGGTGGCCCGGTCCACGCCCTTGATGAGTTCCAGGTTGTTCTTGCGGATCATGTCCATGGCGAGATAGCCCTGGATGGTGACGGCCAGTTGGGTCAGCAAGTCCTGCACCTTCTGCCGCACGTAGAACAGCAATTCCTCTTTCACCACGCGGGCCTTCTCGGGGTCGGTGGTTTCCAGTTGGATCAGCTTGGCTTCGATGGCGGCGTCAATCTTCTTGCCCACGTACACGTACTGCTCCAGCCGCTCCATGATGCGCCAAGCGTTGGCTTTTTCTTCCTCAACGGCGGCGTTGTCCTTCCGCAGCTCGTCCTGGCCGTGATAGAGCGATTCGATGATGGCGTTCAGGTGGGTCTGCGCCGACTGGTACTGCCGGAAATAGTCCTGGGCCGTGGTGCCCCACGGAATGAAGCCCAGAAGCTTGCGCGGTTCGAGCAGGTTGCCCTGCTTCACCGGGTCCAGTTCCTCGATCTTCACCCGCAGGTCCAAGAGCGATTTGGAAATGTTCGAGCCTTGGTCGAACACGCCCGAGTGCATGGCCTTGACTGGCTGATCCAAGAGGCGGTTGGAAATGCTGGCGGCGGCGCGGATTTCCTCGTTGGCGAGGGTGTGGACGCCGGAAATCTTGGTTTTGAACGCCTCGCTGTTGACCGGCTCGCTCAGGATGGTGTTGACGAATTGCTCAACCTTCACATCCAACTCGGCCTGCTTGGTGGACTCCAGCTTGACCATCCCGGCGGCTTGCTCGGTTTGGATCGGTGCCACGGGGGCGGGCGGAGTCAGGGTTTCCGACGGTGTCAATTCGACGGTGGTGGTGCTCATACTTTTTCCTCGACTTGTTGTGGATACAGGGAGACGCTGGGTCTGAATTATTTATCCGAAAGCGCCGGTTTTCCCCGTTAACGGGGCATGATGCCGAAAACTTCGGCCAAGCGACAGATGGTTTTCGACGGACTGGTAAAAGGCCCATCATAAGGAGTATTCCGGGTTGTCATAAACCCCCGCTTATTCTCCCCGTGTCGCCCGTAACTGCTTGTTTCAATAACTGGACTTGAGAACTTTGAATTTGCTATATTCACTGGCTAAATCTTTCAGGGAAAGCCGGAGCATCCACCCATCGCAATGCCCCGGCTTTTCCGTGCAAAGCCCGACATGCCGATTCCAGATAGCCACCAAACCCCAGAGTCCGTTCCGGTCAGGCTGAACCGGAGCCATCGGGCCAGCGAGATTCCCGTTTCTTCCATCAAGCACACTAACCTAATAAGGTTCTCGGAGAAAACACGATGACGATTAAAGTTGCAATCAACGGCTATGGCCGCATTGGCCGCAATGTTCTGCGCGCCCTGTTCGAGTCCGGCCGCGAGGACGTGGAAATCGTCGCCATCAACGACCTGGGCGACGCCAAGATCAACGCCCACCTGACCAAGCACGACACCGTGCATGGTCCCTTCAAGGGCACCGTCGAATTGGGCGAGGGCGAAATCATCGTCAACGGCAAGAGCATCAAAGCCTTCTCCGAGCGCGACCCGTCCAAGCTGCCGTGGGGCGCCATGGGCGTGGACGTGGTGCTGGAATGCACCGGCATCTTCCGCACCAAGGCCCGCTGCCTGCCGCACATCGAAGCGGGCGCCAAGAAGGTCATCATCTCCGCCCCCGCCGACAAGAACGAGGCCGACGCCACCATCGTGTTCGGCGTCAACCACGACACCTTGAAGGCCGAGCATCAGGTCATTTCCAACGCCTCCTGCACCACCAACTGCTTGGCGCCGCTGGTCAAGCCGCTGAATGACACCATTGGCTTGGTGTCCGGCCTGATGACCACCATCCACGCCTACACCAACGACCAGGTGTTGACCGACGTTTACCACAGCGACCTGTACCGGGCCCGCGCCGCCGCCCTGAACATGATCCCCACCAAGACCGGCGCCGCCCAGGCCGTCGGCCTGGTGCTGCCGGAACTGAACGGCAAGCTGTCCGGCTTCGCCATCCGCGTCCCGACCCCCAACGTCTCCGTGGTGGACCTGACCTTCATCGCTGGCCGCGAGACCACCAAGGACGAGGTCAACGCCATCCTCAAGGAAGCCTCCGAAGGCTACCTGAAAGGCATCCTCGGCTACAACGTCGAGCCGCTGGTCTCCAGCGACTTCAACCACAGCACCACCTCCTCCAACTTCGACTCCACCCAGACCCAGGTCATCGGCAACCTGGTGAAGGTGCTGTCCTGGTACGACAACGAGTGGGGCTTCTCCAACCGCATGTTGGATACCACCGTGGCCTTGATGAGCGCCAAATAAACGTTAAGGCTGTCCGGTTGTAAATTGTTCCACCCGTGGGGCCACCTAAGCGTGGCCCCACGCATTTCCAGGAAATGACTTTGTTATGAATAAGGTTTTCCGTAGAACCAAGATCATTGCGACCTTGGGTCCGGCCTCGGAATCGCCCGAGATGCTGGAAAAAGTCCTGCGGGCCGGGGCTGACGTGATCCGGCTCAATTTTTCCCACGGCACCGCCGATGAGCATCGTATGCGCGCCGAGCGGGTCCGGGAGATTTCCAAGCGGTTGAAGCGCCATGTGGCGATTCTGGCCGACCTTCAGGGGCCGAAGATCCGCGTGGCCCGCTTCAAGGACGACCGCAAGGTGACGCTGCAACGGGGCCAGAAGTTCGATCTGGACACCGCCCTGCCTCGGGACGTGGGCGACGAGACCCAGGTCGGCTGCGATTACAAGGAATTGCCCCGCGATGTGAAGGCCGGCGACATGCTGCTGCTCAACGATGGGCTGATCGCCATGCAGGTGGACTCCGTGATCGGAACCCGGGTCAGTTGCACCGTCGTGGTCGGCGGCGTCTTGTCCAACCACAAGGGCATCAACAAGCAAGGCGGTGGCCTGTCCGCCCCGGCCCTCACCGACAAGGACAAGGAAGACCTGAAAACGGCGGTCTCCATCGGCGCCGACTATCTGGCGATTTCGTTCCCCCGCTCCAAGGTGGACATGGAGGAGGCCCGCGAACTGCTGCGCCAAGCCGGCAGCGACATGGGCCTGATCGCCAAGGTCGAGCGGGCCGAGGCCATTGAGGACGGCACGCTGGAAGGCATCATTGAGGCGTCCGACGCCATCATGGTGGCCCGTGGCGACCTGGGCGTGGAAATCGGCGACGCTCGCCTGCCCCATGTGCAGAAGCATATGATCCGGCTGGCCCGCACCATGAACAAGGTGGCCATCACCGCCACGCAGATGATGGAATCCATGATTAACAACCCGCTGCCCACCCGTGCCGAGGTGTCGGACGTGGCCAACGCGGTGTTCGACGGCACCGACGCCGTGATGCTGTCGGCGGAAACCGCGTCGGGTGATTTCCCGGATTCGGCGGTGGAAGCCATGGCCCGCGTCTGTGTCGAAGCGGAAAAATATCCCCGCGAGCGCTCCAAGCACCGCCTGCACGAAGGCTTCACCCAGATCGACGAAACCATCGCCATGTCGGCCATGTACGCCGCCAACCATCTGGGCGTCAGGGCCATCGGCACCTTGACGGAAACCGGCTCCACGCCGCTGTGGATGTCGCGCATCAGTTCAGGGATACCGATCTTCGCGTTCACCTCCCACGAGAAAACCTGCCGCCGCGTCACCCTGCTGCGGGGCGTGTTCCCGGTTCCTTTCAACGAGAAGGGCATTTACGATCACGCTGTCCTGAACCGCGCCATCGTCGAGGAATTTCTGCAACGCAAGTTGGCGGAACCCGAAGACAGGATTATCCTCACCAAGGGCGATCTCTCTGGGACCACGGGTGGCACCAACGCCATGAAAATCGCCAGCATCACCGAGGTGTTGGCGGCGGCTCCAGAAGACTGGCGGGAGCAATGCCCCGACTATAACAAGGTTTAAAATCCAGAATTAAGCGCGAGGAGCGAACCATGAAAGGCCAACATTTAACGCAATTTCTGATCGCCGAGCAGCGCCGCGTGGGCGGCACCGGCGAACTGACCCTGTTGCTGACCGACATCGCCGGGGCCTGCAAGGGCATCGGCCACGAGGTGAATCGCGGTGCCTTGGCGGGCAATCTCGACAGCATCGGCACGGCGGAAAACGTCCAGGGCGAGGTACAGAAGAAGCTCGACGTGATTTCCGACGAAATCTTCATCAACTCGCTGAGCTGGACCGGCCACTTGGCGGGCATGGCCTCCGAGGAGAACGATGAAATCATCCCGATTCCCGAAGGCTATCCGCGCGGCAAATACCTGATCTGCTTCGATCCCCTGGATGGCTCGGGCAACATCGAGGTGAATCTTTCCATCGGCACCATCTTCTCGGTCTTGCTGGCCCCGAACGATGACCCGAAGGCCGAGGACTTCCTGCAACCGGGTACTCAGCAGGTAGCGGCGGGCTTCTGCATCTACGGCCCCACCACGATCCTGATCCTGACCACCGGCAACGGCGTGAACGGCTTCACCCTGGACCGCAACATCGGCGAATTCGTCCTGACCCACCCCAACATCCGGGTTCCCGAGGACACCTCCGAATTCGCCATCAACATGTCGAACCACCGCTTCTGGGAAGCGCCGATGCGCCGCTATGTGGACGAGTGCGTCGCGGGCAAGTCCGGTGGCCGGGAGAAGGATTTCAACATGCGCTGGCTGGCGTCGATGGTGTCCGAGGTCTACCGCGTGTTGATGCGCGGCGGCTTGTTCACCTATCCGATGGATGAAAAGTTGATCAAGAAAGGTGGCCGGTTACGCCTGCTGTATGAAGCCAATCCCATGGGTTTCATCGTCGAACAGGCGGGCGGCGTGGCCTCCACGGGCCGCGAGCGCATCATGGACATCCAGCCGAGCAGCATCCACCAGCGGGTGCCGGTGATCCTGGGTTCCAAGAACGAAGTGGAGCGCGTGGTGCGCTATCACTTGGAAGCCGACGCCCAGTAACAGCCTCGGTTGTAGGTCGGGCTTAAGCCCGGCCTACACCCAGCAAAAAGCCCGGTCTCGGAAGAGCCGGGCTTTTTGCTGTTCGAAAGAATCCGTTATTTTTTCGGTGCTTCCAGCGGCTCGGGCGAAATAACCGGCGGACGCGGCCCCGCCCCGCCCCGAAGCCCATGGGGCTGAATCCAGCCCAACCCGAACGCCAAGATCAGCAACAAAAACAGCGCGATGGACAAACCGATACGGTACGTCAAAGCTCTAACCGTGCGCGGCGAGCGGTTTTTGTCTTTCAAGAGATAATAAAGCGCCGAACCCAGATTGCCGACGATGGCCAGGAGTACAAGCAAGATGAAGATTTTCAAGGGAAGTCCGCCCAATCGTGAAGTAAATCCGGCGGACCACGGCGGGCTGCCGGCGCGAGGTGAATGTGCGGGATTATAGCTTCAAACCCCATTGGAAAGCCTCGCTAGGCTTCTTGGCTGTCCTCGCGGTATTCGTCAA